>CAZCDB010000001.1:0-57210 GCA_964497635.1 uncultured Planctomycetia bacterium
AAAAAAATTCACCACTGGATGGGTGGAGCTTACGGTTTCAGAACCAGCAGGGCAAACCCACTACGGTGCCTTTAAATAATCTCAATGGCTATGGGGATACACCTCTTGAGGTTGATAGCGTTCTTGAGCTTGTAAGAACCAACGTCCCAGCCGGTTTTCTCCGTATTCAAAATAATACAAATCCTCGTGTGCCATTTGTCGTGAGTGGTGATCCAGATGAGGTGATCCGTTGGGTGATTGGCTTGAGAATTTCAGCACCGGATACACTCATTTATGCTCCTCGTATCGGAATGAGTCCAATGTTCTTTGATGCGCCGTCAAGGCCGCTTGGAGAGATCCGCAGAACAGATACAGTTTTTGTTGATGAAAATGGCTTCCTCCATCTGATCGCTGATGCTCAAAATGAAGAGTGGAAGCCAATTCTAATTGGTTATAAACGTGTCGATGTGTCAGACCTCCCAACCACCGCGATACCTGATGACCGTGGGGCTAGGCTATCTTCTATTACCAAAGACATGGTCATTTCCTATGGAAAAGAAAGGCAGGAGCCAACGACCGTGAAAGTAACGGTGAAGATAGAGCTCCTAACAGCTGTGGCTGCCCCGCCTAAATTTGAGCTTTTTTACAGAGTTTCAGGATTAGAAGATTTTCTATCGCTGGGCACGATAGAAAATCCTTCACCTGCAGACATGGGCGAGCTTTTAAGCCAATTTGAAGGCACAAGATTTAACCCTTCTTCCTTACCTACACTTGAAGAAAAAATAGCCAAAATGATGAGGGATTTTAAAGTAGCGGTCAATTCCGGAGCGAGGTTGGCATTAACGTCGGATCTGGAAAATGCAGCCACCTTGGCTAGCGCGAATTTGTTTAGTGAATTCACTTTCAACGTCCCCGGTCAGGGTTCTTTTACGATTTCTGAAAAAGGGGCCAATCTGATGGAGCTTTCGATGGACAAGACGGCGGATCTGCCGGCTCGGGCACTGATCAAGCGGCATGAGACCGGGCATGTGGGGTCGTTTTTGATGGCGCCGTTTTCGGGGCGGCAGGTGCGGTATTTAAAGAAAACTGTGAGTGGCAGGGAAGTCACAATCGATCTTGGAAAACTGCCGGGAGCGGCTCCTTGGAAACCGGCTGGTCACGTTGGAGACGAGCCTTATGTACTGCATGGTTTTTTAAGAAATGCCCGCTGGACTTTGGAGCCGGGTTCTACGGATAGCTCCGCTACTTTTTCAGTGAAAAATAGCGACATTCCCGTTTCAATCACGGATATTGATGGCGCGGACATCCCCGAAATAAAAACCTTGGCCGATATTTTCGGTGATCTTCAGTATCAAGTCACGTATCAGTGGGCGGATGGGAAGTTTGGGATTCTTCCGTCAGTGACCAATCTAGGCACGACGGAAGCCACCACGGAGCTTAATCACCACCTGACGTTGGATCTGGCGGACTCTGATGCGGGATTGAGCGAGTGGTCAGCGCAAATCGATGCGGTAAAATATCGTCGGATGAATGATAACAAGATGCCAAAACGCTCTCCCCTGGCGCGAGTGAGGAGCGGTGGAGAATATGATTTTAGAGAGCCTGTGGCTCTTGATCGCCCCATCGAGGTAGGTCTTGCTGCTTTGGAAGATACCGATGGCATTGTTGAGGGAAGATTTATTCATAAAGGTGGAGAAACCATCTCGCTTAGCTGGGACGCCGCTACTTTTCCGCAGACTCTTCTCTGGGCGCCCGTGGGACTCAGAGGATTTGAAGGCCGAGCCGGTTTCCAACCCAAAAGCTCTTCTCCCGGTGCCGCAGGTCTTGAAAAAGCCGGGATCAAAGACGCAAATTTACTTCATCTAAAACCCAACCAGACCATCACGGGAAAAATAGAGATTGGAAGAGCTTTGGTGACGGTTGCCGCTGCACGGCTATCCAGTGCTTCAGACTCAGAGCCTGAAATCCCTTCACTTGATGATCAGATTGAAGCGTGGAAGAAGAACCATGCTACAGCCCATGCGGTATCTAGAATTTTGGTGAATGAAGATGAGAATATACCTCGGATGTTGTTAGAATTTGTAACGAAGAATGTTCTTGGACTAGAACCTAAGGAAGATTCTGATAAAGTTATTTTAGCCTTAAAATCAGAAGATGCTTGGGACGCTTTTCAAAGCGGATCATTCGACTTTATAGTCACGGACATTAATACAAAGTCGGATATTAACGGTATCGATCTTATTCGTCATATCCGCGAGCAAGAGGCTCGTGATCAAGTTCAACAACCTGTCATGATTTTGGTGCAGAGCTCAACACTCAAGCCAGCGATGAAAGGGCTTGATCTCAAAGAGTTTGGGCCCGATACATTTTATGTTGAGAAGCCTGCGGGAGATGCGATCCAAAAACTATTTGCCGCCGATGTTGTTTCCGCTGTTACATTTGAAGCAAAGGATGTCTCCATCGGTCAAGTGAATGAAGTGATTGACCAAGCTATTGGCGCAGCCATTAAGTATGCCGATAAGAAGCAAATGACAGCGATCCGTGTCAATTTTAATGGAAATGAAATTGGGAGGCATACGAGACCATTTAATAAGCAGATACTGTCCAGCAGCGTTATCAACCATATTTCCGATCATGTTCGGTCAACACGAGAAGTTTCAATCTATGACATTCATACGGAAAATGCCACGGTGGTGATTACTTCAAAACCTGAGAGCGAAAGGACTCCTAAGCCTAAAGAGGTGAGGCCAGATCTATGGACTCGAATCTCTAGGTTTGCCTCTAAACTTTGGAAGTCCGCCGGCGCGCGGTTGGTCGATAAAAAAACCCTGGTTCGATGGACATCTCTTTTGGACAACGAGCCGCTTTTTCATCGGTACTCTTCAGTTTGGAAAGCTCACGATGATTTGGAGGGCGCTCGTCAGAGACTATTTTCTTTGCTAAAGCCGGGCGAAGAATACGATCCGAATCTACGGGTAACATTAACACCTCTCACAAGCCCCAATGCTGCTATTTCCAATGCACATCGTTTGCGTTCACTCACTCCTATTGAACTAAATCGAGAGATCCGGCTTCACAGTTCCAAAGATTTAGCGCTTTCCATCCTTTTGGCTCCGGGTAAATTTTTTCTCAACCTCATAGATCGACTGATGGATATGTTATCACCGGATCAGCTGAGCATATTGATGACTACCAAACAGCGTTATAGCGAAGGAGATGCGGTATTGGTTCAGGTCAGAGTGCTTGAGCAATCGATCATCCCTAAGGAGACTTATATTGCGTGGTTATCCGATTACGGCACCGGTTGGATTCAAGGTAGAGTCGGAGAGGTCAAAAGTAACGGCAGAGTCCGGATCTTTTTTGGACCTCTGGACAACGATAAAGCTCCCAATCTAGAACTTGATGGAAGCAGTCAAAGTCTTCAAAAAGCCCCTCGTAATGCGAGGGGTGCCCGGTTGGCGGCGCTTCCTGTGATTGGTGAATTTACGCTCGCGACTGTTCAGAGTCTTGCTGAGGAAAGTATTAATGTCCGAACCTATCCTTCAAATGACAAGACCAGTCAAACTTACTTCATCACCACTCAGATGAATCCGGAAAGACTGGAGTATGTTGTGAAATACACAAGAAGTGCAAATGGCGATTACTTGGTCCTCTTTCCGCCGAATGGTTTATTAAGAGATCAACAAGGAGAAAAAACAATCTATAAAAGAGATGTTGATGGCGAAGAATTTGATGGTGTCGTATCGGCTCTTGCGCAGGCGGCCAAGAGAGAGTTGCGTACAGATAATCCAGATGTGCCGGCCATATTATCTTTAAATGATCTCATACCCATTGTTGGTGGAGACGGGGCGAGTTTTGAGAGATTTCGGGCGTCTTTTAATGGAGATGGTTTTAACGTTCGTACACATTCAAAGGACACCTATAACCTTGTTGTCATTTTTTATGGTACCAGCGAACCTTATTTTGTTTTAAATTTTATCCAAAAAGGAACTCGTTTTGATAGCACACCTGTTGCAAGCCAGATCTTGCCCTATATCAATCAAGGACACGATAGACAAAATGCTTGGTTTATGCGTGGGCATATGGTTAATAAAATAGAGGGTAGGGAAGTTTACAGGATCAATGGCGCACGCTTGTCCGCTGATTTTGATGAGCAGATGGATGCCTTGGGAATCGCCCCGCGTCAGGTGACTCATATTTTTCTTAATGATGCTTCCGACATTATTCGCCCGCTTTTGGAGAGTGCCATCCGAAGCAGTTTTCCTGAGATTCCAGAGGCGAATATCGTTGTCACCCAGACACCTGCTGACGCGCAGGAAGCAGTGACTAGACTTTTAAGTCAGCTAGAGACCCCAGGTCAGCTTCTAGTCATCACGGATGTAAATCCATATTCAGCTACAGGAAATGGCTATGATGTGATCAGGCATCTCAGAGCTTTGGAAAATGAACGTGGTCCTGTAGACCTAGACCAGAGAAATCTCGCTGTGATTACCAGCGTTAACTTCAATGAGACAGCGATTATTGCGGAACAAAATAGTAGAAAAGATCTTTTCGCGCTTTATGTTGCAAAAGACAATACCCCCCAACTTTTAGACGCATTAAAGACTAGATTAAGCTCTCCTGCCGCTGCACGGTTGGCAGCAGCTATTACACTGGATGATAAGATAAAAGCTCTTCGCGAGATCTATTATGGGCTTGATCAAGCACAAATGAGTGACAGTAATGAAAAGCTTCGCGCACAAGAAGAGGCTATTCGCAAAGGACTTTCCGGGATCGTGAACCAGTCCATCATCAATGTTTTAGTCTCATACAAAAGAGGTAAAAAAAATACACAAGAAGCGGAAGATTCCTCTGCTAACCATCTCATACGATTGATCGCTCTCAGCTTGATGCAAGCAAAAAAAACTTATGATGTCTCAGATCTATTGATGCAGGCTCAAGCGTTAAGAGATAAGAGTGAGCAATTAGATCGCCGGGGGGCTCTTTGGTCGATTAGAAATTTGAATCCCAGAGACCTTGATGAAAAGGAGCGCGAAGATGTTGTCCGGGTTTTGCGCGATATCATTGCTGGTCCTGATCAGGATTCGCTGGTTACCGATGATGCTAAAAGCGCTCTTTCTAGGTCTGTTTCTACTGGTGCAGAAGTTTTAGCGCCAAAAATTATCGACGACACGATTGATTATTTTATAGAGCACCCGAGCAGTGATGGCTATCTAATGTTTATCCGGCTTGGTCTACGTGCACAGAAAGCTTATCTCCACGTTAAAGAAGCCTTTAGAAGGACTAGTAGGGAGCAATCAAGACACTTGTTGTTACAGGCTTTATTTGCTGTGACTCCAAATCCAGCCGCAGATTTGAAATCTTACCTAACCAATAGTCAATATGACGCTAGCGGATGGCACGATGATACAGATGGTCGATATTCTTTCGAAAGATCTTTTCTCAATCTTGCTACTTCACATAAGGATCAAGCCAGCGATATTTTATCGGATTACATCAAGGATCAGAAAAATCATTTGGAATTGAGAGTTATGGCCGCGCAGGCTCTGGGGGCACTGAAGGAAGATATAGCTTCCTCTTTGCCTGTATTGATTGATTTGCTTGATGAGGTCATGCAGATAGACAGAACCAGCTATTCATATGCCTTAGAAACCAACTCTAAAATCGTGATTTTTGCGGTGAGTCGAGTCGGCAAAAATAATCCAACTGTTATCGAGAGATTTTCTCGTCTTTTGGACGATAGCAATTCCCGTGTTTTGCGAGCAACTTTGGAAGCGCTATCGTACTTGGGCGAACAAGCCAAGCCGCTACTTCCAAAATTAGAAGTTTTGGCTGTTCGAACAGATCGTTCAGATTTTAAAGATGAAACTTTAGCAACGATTGAGGCTATTAAGTTTGGAAGGATTCGGGATGTATTAATTGCCGCACGCTTGGCGACGGTAAAGACACCACTCACAGGTTTGCAGCATCGAAGCATTTTTAAAGTGGGAAAAAATCGATTTAAAATAGAATCAGTCAGTGATAACGGGATTACTTTTAAACTGAATGGTAAAGACGGTGTGGCAAAAATAAATACGGTGATTCAGTTGGGAGGAAAAGAAGCCGAAAATAAAGCGACCATTCGTATTCTATCGATCAAAGATGGTCTGGTAGATATCGAAGTCGATGCTCCCGCTGAGAAAATCGTAGAGCCTCTTCTTGACAATGAAACTCACTTGATTGGTAACGGTGCAAAAGAAAATCAGGTAAAAATTTTTGTAAAAACATCTGGGGAGCAGCACGTGATAACGATACGCAATCAATCCAATGCCGCAGTTGCCACGATCACAATCAATGCCGCGATCATGGATATTGCAAAACGTGACTTGGTTTTAGACATCGTTGAACAATTGGATAGGGCATTGGCTGGAGTTCCAATAACCAGCATGACCTCTTCTCAATATAAGGAAAAAATTGAGCCTGTATTCGAAAAGCTCAAGAGAAAACCAGGCGCTCGTTTAGCGCAAGAGATTTCACCAAGGCCGTTCAATCTTTTTGGGGCATCTGCAGAACAAACAGAGCCTTTAGATTTGAATCTGGCCGGCGCTCGAATCGCTGCGGCGAATTCAAATAGTATTTCGGTGGCCGAAAGACTTAAGATTTTGATTTTAACATCGTTTGCAGCGCTGAGCTTTGCGACTTTTGCCTTTGCGGCAGACGGACCCATGACCACGGCCACTATTTCGACTGAGGAGGGAGGGCTCTCTCAAGTTCTTACGTTGTCTCCGGGTGATTTGGAAGTTGTTCGAAACGGGGGACTTTTGGACACCCACCATCAAGCTTTACGCGCCGCCAGGGCTCAAGCCGATACGCTTTTGGAAAAAGCTCTCCCGGTTTGGAGCGATGCTTCTTTCTGGGATGGCTTTGAAACCGCTTTGGCTTCGACAACTGGAGATCTTAAGAATCTGGATCTTTTTATCCCGCTGTCCGTGGCCTCTTCCAGCGTTGATTTAAAAAAGACGGTGGGCAAAGTGGTAAGCAAACTAGAAAAGTTGGGCGCAAAAAGAAATATCAAATTAACTATTTATCTGACCACCAACGGCCAAGACACACCTTTTTATCTGGCTCAACAGATTCAAAAAATAAACAGCAGCTTGCCCAATCTTCGCCACGCCGAGGTCCGCTTTCTGGCTTCCCGTCGTGGGACTTTGGCTCAGGATGCGGTGAACACGATCCTTTCTCGAGCGGATGGGGAGGCTTCCCTTCTCGCCGGCCGGACTCGGGCGATGATCCTTGCGGAAGGTTCGACTGCGGAGCAACTCTCCTCCAGCTTAGGTCCCGTGACAGATCTTTATGGTAAAAACGTCTCCATCGCAGGCGTTCAGATGCCCGCAACGGAAGCGGAAGCTGAGCTCGCCTCTTACTCCATCGCCAATATGGTTCTTGTTTCCGCACAAAAAGCTCTGGGCTTGGATCTCTCGATTCTCCCCGCCAGCACTTTTGGGTTTTCGATCGAGCATTTAAGTAACCTCGGCGAAGTTGTTGTTTTCCGCCTCTTAAGGCTTGATGAAGAACTCAACGCCTTAAAGCTCGCCCGCCAAGCCGAAATCGCCGCTTAATCAGCCTTGTAAGCAACTTTACACCCCTCTTGACTCTACCTCATTTCGTAGTATACTTTAAGTATCGATAGATATTTCGTAATACGAAAAGAGGTTCTTATGTCCCAAGTGCTTGTGTCGACCAAATACCAGGTGGTCATCCCCAAAGATGTTCGCCAGCAAATGGAGATACGTCCGGGTCAGAAGATGAGCTGTATCGCGATCGGAAATGTGATCCATCTGGTGCCCGCTAGACCCCTGTCAAGCCTGAGAGGTTTTATTAAACCGGTGTCGCTTAAGGATCTCAGGGAAAAGAAAGATAGGGTCTTGTGATCGTCGTCGATTCCTCCGGCTGGATGCACTACTTTATGAACGGTGACTTGGCGGAATCCTACGCCCAGCATCTTTCGAAGCCCGATCGAGTATTGACGCCGACAGTTATATTATATGAAGTCTTCAAAAAGATTCAGCGTGAGTACGGACGAGAAGAGGCCTCTGTGGCCGCGGCCGAGATTGAAAAGACACAACTTGTCCCGTTTTCTTCGCAGATGGCATATCACGCGGCCGACATTTCGTCTCAGTATCACCTAAGTCTGGCAGATTCCATGATCTACGCGACCGCTCATTTTTATGGCGCTAAACTTGTGACTAGTGACGCGGACTTTAAAGATCTGCCCAATGTCGTTTTTTTAAATCCAACAGAACCTGGTTTAGATTAAAAAAATCATGGCTAAGAATTTTCTAATAGCAGTTCCTTTTGCAGACAATACACCTGTTGTGGCCGTCCGTCGTGCCACAAAAGAGGGGATGGGGGTGGCGGAGCTTCGGGTGGATCTTTTTTCTTCTTATGAAATTGCTCACGTTCTGAATGAAGCGCGTAAATTTAAAAAAATATCTACCATCGCTACTATTCGTTCCAAAAAAGAAGGGGGGCAGTGGAAAGGCTCTGAAGCTCAGCGGTTGGAGCTTTTTAAAGTACTACTCCCTTTTGTGAATACGATCGATATCGAGCTGAGCTCTCAAAAAATTATTCAGCCGGTCATCGCCGAAGCGCGTCGTCTAAAAAAGAAAGTGATTGTCTCGTATCATCATTTTCAAAAGACGCCCAGCCGTCCGGCCCTTGAGACTATTTTTAAAAAAGCCAAAGCCGCCGGAGCCGACATCGTCAAAATCGCGGTGATGGCTCGCTCCAAAAAGGATGTCAAAAGCCTGGCGGAGTTTACGGTTGCACACGCAAAAGCCGGGGTGATTACCCTTTCCATGGGCAAAGAGGGCGAGATTTCGCGGATTTTATTTCCCCTGTTAGGGTCCCGACTGACTTTTGCTCATATGGGGCGCTCAAGTGCTCCCGGACAGATGGATCTTAAGACCACCACCCGCCTGCTTAAAAAATTATACGCCTAAAAGCCTTTCTGATATAATCTAGGTCTTTTCTGAAACCAACTGTTTTGGAGCTGCCTTGATCAATCGCTACACGCTCCCCGAAATGGGGAAGATCTGGACCGAGGAAAATCGGTTTAGAGTCATGCTCGAAGTCGAAGTCGCCGCCTGCGAGGCGATGGCCGCGCTGCACCTTATCCCCAAAAAATCCGCCCAAAACATCCGTAAAAAAGCCTCTTTTCAGTTGTCACAAGTCCATAAATATGAACAAGTTACAAAGCATGATGTCACCGCATTTTTAAAGAGTATCGCTGATTTTGTCGGACCCGATGCTCGCTTTATTCACAAGGGGTTGACCTCTAGCGACGTGTTGGATACCGCACTTAGCTTGCAGATTCGGGAAGCGCTGGATCTCTTGGTTGACACGGTGGGTGAATTTACCCTTCTTTTGAAGAAAAAAGCCATTCAGTACCAAAACACCCCGATGATGGGCCGCTCGCATGGGGTGCACGCCGAGCCGGTGACCTTGGGTCTTAAATTCCTTCTTTTTTATGATGAATTTCGCCGCAATCTGACGCGTCTTGAAAATGCCCGCAAAGTCATCTCTTACGGCAAGATTTCCGGGGCTGTGGGTACGTACGCCAACATTGATCCCCGCGTCGAAGACAAAACTTTGAAAATTTTGAAGCTTGAAACAGCGCCTGTCTCCACTCAAGTTTTACAGCGCGATCGTCATGCGGAAGTTTTGTCGTCTCTTGCGATTTTAGGCGGCTCCCTTGAAAAACTAGCCACGGAAATCCGTCATTTGCAAAAAACAGAGACATTGGAGCTTGAAGAGCCTTTTGCTGAGGGTCAGACGGGGTCCAGTGCCATGCCCCACAAGAGAAATCCCGTGAACTGCGAGCGCATCGCGGGCTTGGCACGCCTACTTCGAGCCAACTCCCACGCGGCGGTTGAAAATATCGCCCTCTGGCATGAGCGCGACATCACCCACTCGTCGGTGGAGCGCATCATTCTCCCAGATTCTTTTATCCTGGCACATTTTATGATGTCCGAGATGAAGGCGGTCATCAAGGATTTGCATGTCTATCCGCAAAACATGATGGACAATATTTGGAAAACCCGCGGACTTATTTTCTCTCAACGTGCGCTCTTGGCGCTCATCGACAAGGGTCTTTCGCGAGAAGCCGCCTATAAAATCATCCAAAAGAACGCGATGCGTGTCTGGAAAGACAAAAACTTGAATCTCAAGGATCTTCTTTTGGAAGAAAAAGACGTGATGGCTCATTTTTCAAAAAAAGAGATCGAGGCACTTTTTCATCTGGATTATCACTTAAAACACGTGGGAACGATTTTTAAAAGAGTTCTCAAGCGGAGATAAAAATGAAAGCCAAAGTTTACGTCACGTTAAGAAAGTCAGTGTTTGATCCCCAAGGCAAAGCCGTGCAGGGAGCGCTGGCTTCCATGGGTTTTAACGACGTCCAAAACGTCCGCATGGGCAAATACATTGAGCTTGAGCTCGGCACCACCGAAAAAGCAAAAGCCGAAGAAAAGATCAAAATAATGTGCGAAAAACTTTTAGCTAATACGGTTATTGAGGATTATAGGTACGAACTAAACTAAATGAAATTTGGCGTTGTTGTTTTCCCAGGATCTAATTGTGATTATGACTGCTATCACGTTTTGAAAAACGTGTTGCAGAAGGAGACGGATTTTATCTGGCACAAGGACCGGGATATTTCTAAATATGACTGTATTGTCCTACCCGGGGGATTTAGTTACGGGGATTATCTGAGAACAGGCTCGATCGCGCGGTTTTCTCCTGTCATGGAGAGCGTCTACAAGCACGCGGACCGGGGCAAGCTTGTGATCGGGATTTGTAATGGCTTTCAGATTTTGCTCGAGGCAGGTCTTCTGCCGGGAGCGATGCTACGCAACCGCTCCCTGAAGTTTATCTGCAAATTTGTCGAGCTTCAGGTTCAAACCACGAACACCCCTTTTACCAAAAAAGCCAAAAAAGGCGAGATTTTAAACATCCCTATTGCGCATGGAGAGGGGAACTATTTTGCCGATGAGGCGACGCTCTTTGAGCTTAAACAAAACGACCAGATTGTTGTGAAGTACAAGGAAAACCCCAACGGGTCTTTGGAGGACATCGCCGGCATTTGCAACTTTAAGCGCAATGTCTTTGGTCTCATGCCCCATCCCGAGCGTGCCTCTGAAAAAGAGCTGGGCTCAACGGATGGCCTCCGGATTTTTCAGTCGATCGTGGAGTCGCTCTCATGAGCACCCTAGTGATTGAAATCACTCCCGAAATCATTCAAAAACATGGCATTACACCTTCGGAGTACGAAGAAATCAAAAAGGTTTTGGGCCGTGCACCCAACCTCACGGAGCTGGGTATTTTTAGCGTCATGTGGAGCGAGCACTGCTCGTACAAAAATTCAAAAAATGTACTGAAGCTTTTGCCCAAAGATGGTGCGCGGATGCTGGTGAAAGCCGGTGAAGAAAACGCGGGCGTTGTCGATATCGGCGATGGATACGTCATTGCTTTTAAGGTGGAGTCTCACAATCATCCTTCGGCGATTGAGCCGTTTCAAGGGGCCGCGACGGGGGTGGGTGGGATTTTAAGAGATATTTTTACGATGGGCGCGAGGCCTATTGTCGCGATGAATTCGCTTCGTTTTGGAAAACTCGCGGATAAAAACGCCAGTGCCGAAGAGCTTACTACCAAGCGGCTTTTTTCAGGGGTGGTTTCGGGGATCGCGCACTACGGCAATTGTTTCGGCGTGCCTACCATTGGCGGCGAAGTTTATTTTGACGAAAGTTATGAGGGAAATCCTCTCGTGAATGCGTTTGCTCTGGGGCTTGCCAAGCGCGAAGAGATTGTCAAAGCCAAAGCTGAGGGCGTGGGAAATCCTGTCTTTTATCTGGGTGCCTCCACCGGCCGCGATGGCATGGGCGGCGCTAGCTTTGCCTCCAAAGATCTCACTGAAGAGTCGGAGAAAGACCGCCCGGCAGTGCAAGTCGGCGACCCCTTTATGGAAAAACTTCTTCTGGAAGCGGTCTTAGAGCTTTTGAAGTCTGGTTCTGTTGTGGGAATTCAGGATATGGGCGCGGCGGGACTGACCTGCTCGACTTGTGAGACCGCTTCCCGTGGAAGTACCGGCATTGAGATTGATGTCGCCAAAGTTCCTCAACGTGAAGCGGGTATGGTGCCGTATGAGATCATGCTCTCGGAGTCCCAAGAGCGGATGCTTGTGATCATCCAAAAAGGCAAAGAACACATTGCTAAGCGGATTTTTGATAAGTGGGATCTTCACGCGGAAGAGATTGGTTTTGTCACTGGGGATGGCCTCATGCGCGTCAAAGAAAACGGCGTCACCGTGGCCGAGATTCCCGCCAAGCGCCTGGCGGATGACGCGCCGCTTTACACACGCGAGGAAAGAGAGCCCGCTTACTATAAAAAATCTCAAAGTTTTGACCCCAAGAGCCTTGGAAGTGCCGGGGATCTTAACGCTGTTCTTTTAAAAATTTTAGATTCACCTACCGTCGCGAGTAAGCAGTGGGTGTACGAGCAGTACGACCACATGGTGCGTACCAACACGACGGTTCTTCCGGGTTCGGACGCCTCGGTAGTTCGCGTCAAGGGTACGGATAAGTCGATCGCTATCTCGCTGGATTGCAACTCAACTTACTGTTATCTAGATCCTTACGAGGGTGGAAAAATTGTCGTGGCAGAGTCCGCGCGCAATGTTGTGTGTTCCGGGGCCCGACCCCTTTCTATCACCAACTGTCTTAACTTTGGAAATCCCCACAACCCTGAGATTTTCTGGCAGCTTAAAAAATCCATCGAAGGGATGCGGGATGCCTGCCTTGCTTTTGACACACCGGTTTCCGGGGGTAACGTTTCTCTCTACAATCAGAACCCACGAGGGGCCGTCGATCCAACCCCGGTGGTTGGGATGGTTGGGCTTCTGGAAGGTCGTGAACCGATGACCTCTCATTTTAAAAATGAAGGCGACGTGATCATTCTTTTGGGCAAAACAAAAGAAGAGTTGGGCGGTTCTGAGTTTTTGAAAACCATTTTCAATGTGAAGTCTGGAAAAACCCCTTCTTTAGATCTTAAAGAAGCCAAAACTTTAATTGATCTCATGCTGGATCTCTCAGAGAAAAAACTTTTGCAGTCGGCTCATGACTGTGCCGAGGGGGGGCTTGCGGTGGCGCTGGCCGAGTCTTGTATCACTTCTCAAGGAAAAGAAATCGGGGCGGTGGTGGAAGTCGCCGCGGATGGGATTTCCAAAGAAGCGCTTCTTTTTGGCGAGACGCAGTCGCGCATTGTCCTCTCGGTCAAACCGGAGCAGTTGGCACAGGCCGAGGCCTGCATCCAGAAATTTTCTTATCCGTACCAAGTGATCGGTAAAGTCAAAGGACGTGATTTAAAAATCAACGATTGTCTTCAAGTGGCTGTGCCGGTACTAAGTCACACTTGGAGAAATGCAATCTCAAGAAGGATGGCCTGACCCATGAAAGAAATCATTCAGTCGCTAGAAAAAATATCAAAGCTGGCGGCGGCGCAGGCAGCCGATGTCAAAGAGCTTGAAAAGGCCATCAGCGCGGCGCGTGATGCCATCAAAAAAAACGAAAAAGATTCAAGACTTGAAACCCTCGATGGCGAGTTGTCCATATGGCAGTCCAAATTATCAGTGATCGTTAAAGAACCTATTGGCCGGCAGGGGATATCCAAACACTGCTTACACTGGGTCGGAAAACTAAAATAATGGATGAATTAAAAGATAAGTGCGGAGTGTTTGGAGTTTTTGGACACACGGACGCGGCGTATTTGGCGTACCTAGGGCTTTACGCGCTCCAGCACCGGGGGGAGGAATCTGCCGGGATTGTGACTTCCAACGGTCGTAAAATGGCCGCTCATCTGGGCATGGGTCATGTGCAGGATATTTTTGATGGGAATCAACTAGAGAGGCTTCCGGGGGATCGTGCGATCGGGCATGTTCGCTACTCCACGACAGGCTCTAGCAATATTAAAAATGCCCAACCGATTTTAGTCGACTATTCCCGCGGGGAAGTGGCCATCGGGCACAACGGAAATCTGGTCAACGCCAATATTTTGCGTGCCGAGCTTGAAGCCCATGGGTCTATTTTTCAGACGACCACCGATAGCGAGATTATTATTCATCTGATGGCAAGGCCTCAGCATCGCAATGTTAAAGAAGGGGTCATGGATGCCCTTTCACGTGTCAAAGGGGCTTATTCGGTTGTGATTTTGACCAATGATATGTTGATCGCAGCCAGAGACCCTCAAGGGTTTCGCCCTTTATGGCTTGGGAAGCTGGGGAATGCTTGGGTGGTGTCCAGCGAGACTTGCGCGTTTGACATCATGGACGCGACAGCGGTGCGGGAAGTGGCTCCGGGGGAGGCTGTGTTTATTACGGCGCAAGGACTGACTTCTGAAAAAATAGAGTCGGAAGGGGCCAAGCATGCACATTGTATTTTTGAGCACGTGTATTTTTCAAGACCGGATTCTAAAATTTTTGGTGAGAGTGTGCATCTAGTTCGGCAGAAGTTTGGCCGCCGCCTAGCCCAAGAATCCCACGTGGATGCCGATATTGTGGTGCCGGTGCCGGATTCGGGAAACTCCGCAGCTCTTGGATACTCACAAGAGTCTGGGATTCCATTGGAAACAGCGATTATCCGCAATCATTATGTGGGTCGCACCTTCATCCAACCAACTCAAGGGATGCGCGACTTTAAAGTCCGCGTCAAATTTAATCTAATTCGTGAAGTTTTAAAAGATAAGCGCATCGTGGTGGTCGATGACTCGATTGTGCGTGGGACCACTTCCAAGATGCGTGTTAAAAGCCTGCGGCTAGCGGGAGCCAAGGAAGTGCATTTGAGGATCAGCTGTCCGCCGCATCGTTTTCCTTGCGCGTACGGGATTGATTTTCCGACGAAGGAAGAGTTGATTTCTAATAAGTATTCCAAGGAAGAAATTTGCAAGTATTTGGAGTGTGATTCGGTGGAGTATTTATCCTTGGATGGGATGCTCTCGTGTGTGAGCTATCCCAAGGAGAGTTATTGCACGGCTTGCTGGAGCGGAAATTATCCCGTTCCTTTTGAAGCAGTGGACAAATTTCATGCGGAGAAATGTCGATGAAAGTTTCTAAAAAGAAAAGTGTGAGTTACAAAAACTCAGGAGTGGATATTGACCGGGCCGATGATTTTATCGAAGCGATCAAGCCGCTGGCCAAGTCAACGCGTCGTCCGGAAGTCATGGGTGGTATCGGCGGGTTTGGCGCGCTTTGTCGTTTTCCCTCCAAATACAAAAAGCCGATCATGGTCAGCTCCACGGATGGAGTGGGTACCAAGCTTAAAGCTGCCCAACAGGTGGGAATTGTTGAGGGGTTGGGGATTGATCTGGTCGCCATGAACGTCAATGATATTTTGACGATGGGGGCTGAGCCTTTATTTTTTCTCGATTATTTTGCGGTGGGCAAAATTGATGTCCAAATGATGAAATCAATTGTGACAGGGATCGCCGAGGGTTGCCGTCAGGCGGGTTGTGCGCTCATCGGGGGTGAAACCGCTGAAATGCCAGGACTTTATAAGGTGGGAGATTTTGATCTAGCTGGGTTTACCGTCGGCGTGGTCGAAGAATCCAAAATCATTGATGGAAGCAAGGTCGAGAGCGGGCAGGTGATCATCGGGCTTGCCTCCAGCGGAGTGCATTCCAACGGGTTTTCTCTGGTCCGAAAAGTTCTGAAAGAAGATTTTATCAAGCAGCACGCGGCGGAGATTGTAAAGCCTACCAAGATTTATGTAAAACCCATCCTGTCTTTGATTGAGAAGGAGCCCGTTTTTGCGATGGCGCATATTACAGGGGGTGGGTTTTTTGACAATATCCCACGAGTGCTTCCCAAGGGTTGTGGCGCTAAGATCCATATGGGCAGCTGGCCTATCCCGCGGGTTTTCCGCTGGATACAGGAAGCGGGAAATGTCGAGGCGCGCGAGATGTACCGGACATTTAATATGGGCGTCGGGTTTATTTTGGTCACACCCAAGGAAAACGCCGTGAAAGTGATTTCTCATTTAGCAACATTTAAACAGCATGCCTGGATTGTGGGAGAAATCATCAAAGGCGAAGGGGTGATGGTCCAATGAAAGTCCTAGTCATTGGTAATGGTGGAAGAGAGCATGCGATTTGTTGGAAGCTTTCTCAGAGTCCGAAGCTGACGAAGCTTTACGCCGCCCCTGGAAACGCGGGGATCGCTGAGGTCGCACAATTGGTGGATATTCCCGCCAAAGATCAAGAGGCGCTTCTGAAATTTGTCAAAAAAGAGGAAATTGGTCTGGTGGTGGTGGGCCCTGAGGCACCTTTGGTGGACGGGATTGTGGATCGTTTTGAAAAAGAGGGCGTGAAGATTTTTGGACCTAGTCAGTACTGCGCGCAGCTGGAGGGCTCTAAAGTTTTTTCCAAAGAAATGATGAAAAAGCTCGGGATTCCTACGGCGGATTTTGAAGTTTTTAGCTCGGCTGAGAAAGCCATGGATCATGTGGCCAAGCAGGGCGTTCCCATCGTGATCAAGGTGGATGGATTGGCGGGGGGGAAAGGTGTGGTCGTTGCCACGTCCATGCCCAAGGCCATGGAAGCCATCCACTTGCATATGGTCAAAAAGGTTTTTGGTAAGGCCGGGGAAAAAGTCATCTTAGAAGAGTGTCTTTCGGGGGAGGAGGCTTCGATCATTGCGGTGACTGATGGCACGACGGTGCATCTTTTGGCTTCCAGCCAAGATCATAAAAGACTCTACGACGGCGATCATGGCCCCAATACCGGCGGGATGGGAGCTTACTCTCCAGCACCGGTGGTGACCGACGAAGTGGAGAAAGAAATTTTGAAAAAAGTTTTTATGCCGATCGTGAGTGAATTTAAGGCGTTGGGGCATCCTTACAAAGGTTTTCTTTACGCGGGGATTATGCTCACGCCCAAGGGTTTTCGGGTTTTAGAATTTAACACGCGTTTAGGTGACCCTGAGACACAGGCGATTTTACCCCGTCTTAAAAATGATTTACTTGAGATTATCCTGGCAACGGTTGAGGAGAGGCTTTACGCGACAAAGCTTGAGTGGAAAGATGAAGAGTGTGTTTGCGTGGTGCTGGCCTCTGAGGGGTATCCTGAGAACTATGAAGTGGGCAGAAAAATCGCGGGAATATCCATCGCCCGGGAAGACCGGGATGTGCATGTGTTTCACGCGGGGACGCGTCGTGAAAATGGCGACCTTTTGACTGCGGGAGGCCGTGTGCTAAACGTGGTGGGTTGTGGGAGAACTTTTTTTGAAGCTTTGTCCAAAACCTACAATGCAGTCGAGAAGATTTTTTTTGATAAGATGGTTTATCGTAAAGATATCGGGCATCGGGCTGCCCGAGTTTTGAAATAACAGGAGGATTTCAATGAAGCCAAGAGTGGCAATTATGATGGGAAGTGATTCGGATGCGGAAACACTCAAACCTTGTGGGGAAGTCTTGCGGGAATTTGGAGTGCCTTTTGTGGCGCGAGTATTGTCGGCTCACCGGACACCCCGTCAGGCGGTGGAGTTTGCCGAAGCGGCTAAAGGAGAAGGGATTGAAGTAATTATCTGCGCGGCGGGTGGTGCGGCGCATTTGGCCGGTGTTGTCGCAGCGCACACAGAGCTACCGGTGATCGGTATTCCTGTGGTTACGGATTTTATGGGGGGCTTGGATTCGCTCTTGGCAACGGTTCAGATGCCGGCCGGGACGCCGGTGGCGACGGTGGGAGCTCATTCAGGTGGAGTTCGTAATGCCGCATTTCTTGCGATCCGCATGATGGCGATGAAAGACGCCTCGCTTGAGAAGGCGCTGGTGGAGTACAAACAAAAGAACGTCGAAAAGATTCTTAAAAAAACAGTCAATCTGTGACACAAAACATTCTTTTTGTCTGCACGGGAAATAGCTGCCGCTCGGTGATGGCGGAGGGACTGTTTAAAAAAGCGATGCAGTCGCGGCAAAAAGATTTTGTGGTGGGTTCTGCTGGTGTGGCGGCTCCGGACGGCATGGCCTCGACCCAGGAGACAATCCGCGCGATGAAGCGGGCCGGGGTGGATATGTCAGGTCATCGGAGTCGACGTCTTACCCAGAGCTTGGTGGAGACGGCCGATAAGATTTACGTGATGGAAAAGTTTCATGAGCTCTTGATTTTAAATAGCTGGCCGCAGGCCAAGAATAAAGTGCACCTTTTAATGGAGTACTCTCCGGAGCGGATCCCCGGAATGGAGCCAGACGATGTGCCGGACCCTATCCAGACTTCCGATGAATATTATGGACAGATTTTGAAGGTTGTTGAAGGTTGCATCGAAAATATTGTTAAGACGTTATAAGAATAACCCGGAGGAATTATGAGAATAGCTTTAGGCGCGGATCATGGAGGCTTTACGCTCAAAAACGAGATCCATAGTTTTCTGAAGGGCCAGGGACATGAAACCGTGGATTATGGCACTTTTTCTCCCGAGTCTTGTGACTATCCGGAGTTTGCCAACAAGGTGGCCAAATCCGTTTCTGATAAAAAGTCGGATGCGGGTATTTTGATCTGCAAGAGCGGCAACGGGATGGCAATCGTAGCCAATAAGTTCCCTGGGGTTCGTGCCGCCATCTGTTTTGATAAAAACGTGGCTCTTTTGTCCCGTCAGCATAATGACGCCAATATTTTGGTGCTTGGTTCCGAGCATCTTTTTGATGACCCTGAGCAGATCATTAAAGCGTGGCTTTCTTCAGGATTTGAAGGGGGCCGCCATAAAAGACGTGTGGACCAAATCATCAAGCTTGAAAATAAGCTTTGTCCTAAGCCTGCGCCTAAAAAAACCATCAAGAAGAAGGGAAAAAAGAAATGAGCGGGATGAGTTCTTTGCGTCAAACAGACCCGGAAGTTTTTAAAGCGGTTGCCAACGAAACACGTCGTCAAAATGACAACATTGAGCTGATTGCCAGCGAAAATTTTACCAGCATTGCCGTCATGGAAGCAGTGGGTTCAGCTCTCACCAACAAGTACGCGGAAGGCTATCCTGAAAAACGCTGGTATGGGGGGTGTGAATACGTTGACGTTGTGGAAACGTTGGCGATTGAGCGGGCTAAAAAGCTTTTTGGCGCGGAGCATGTCAATGTTCAGCCACATTCAGGTTCCCAGGCCAACGCGGCGGTTTATTATGCTGCTTTGACTCCCGGCGACACGGTCCTAGCGATGAATCTTGCGCATGGGGGACACTTGACGCACGGCCATCCGATGAATTTCTCGGGGAAAAATTTTAAGATCGTGCCTTATGGCGTGAGCCAAAAGGATGAACGCCTGGATTATGATGAGATCGAATCTTTGGCGGTTGAGCATAAACCCAAAATGATTTTGGCCGGCGCTTCGGCTTATCCGCGTATCATTGATTTTGCGCGCTTCCGCAAAATCTGCGACAAGGTGGGGGCTCTTTTTATGGTAGATATGGCACATATTGCGGGTCTGGTGGCCGCAGGTTTGCACCCGAGTCCAGTACCTTATGCCGAATTTGTCACGACGACGACGCACAAGACTTTGCGTGGCCCTCGCGCCGGGATGATTCTGTGCCGCGAAGCCTTTGCCAAAAAAATCGACGCGGAAGTTTTCCCAGGTCTTCAAGGTGGCCCTTTGATGCACGTGATTGCTGGGAAAGCCGTGGCACTCAAAGAAGCCCTCGAGCCTTCTTTTAAAGAGTATCAGACTCAAATCGTCAAGAACGCCAAAGTTTTGGCCGATGAGCTGACTAAGAGGGGTTATCGTCTGGTTTCCGGTGGTACCGACAACCACCTGATGCTCGTCGACGTCAACCAAAAAGGCCTCACCGGCAAAGACTGCGCCCACGCCTTGGATCTAGCTGCAATCACAGTGAATAAGAACGGAATTCCTTTCGACACTCAAAGCCCCTTCAAAGCCGGCGGCGTTCGTCTGGGAACTCCCGCAGTGACCACACGCGGCATGAAAGAACCTGAAATGAAACTCATCGCCCAGTATATCGATGAGGTACTCTCTAATATCCAATCCGAACCCAAAATCCAAGCGGTTCGCACCGAAGTCAAAAAGTTGACGCAAAAGTTTCCACTTTATCCGGAGTTGCTAGAGCGGCTAAAGTAGGAGTGCTAAGTGTCAAGGACTGACCCCAGAAAGGTTTTTTTGACATTGCTTCTGGGGGCTGTTTTTATTACAGCGCACCCTCTTGGTTTGCCTAAGTCATTGAATTTGTTCTTGTGGAGCTGCTTGAATAAAGTGGGGCTGGATATTTCAATGACTCCACTGACTTTTGATATGATGATGATGTATGACTCGGGTAAGAAGTTGAACATCTATAAATACAAAATAGATGTGATTTATAGATCTGAAAGTGGCGATAAGATCATTCCAGGGAGAGCCCTTTCTTTTTACGGTTTTAAAGTTCCTGCCATTTTATTTTCTGAGATGTGCCGAGCGGGCATTGATACAAGCTGCTTCATTTATGCTATGAGCTATTACCTGAAGAAGCAGTATGGCCCTGGTACTGAATTTATGATCCATGTGAATACCGATGAGGAGGGTGTGAAATCATACGGTTTAAATATTTTTTACCCATGTTTTTAAAAAAATATTTAATTAAAAATAAGTCGGAAATAAAAGAGGCTACACCCTACGAAATCATTCTTTTTAGGGTCTGCTTTGGTCTTTATCTTGCTTATTATAATTTAAGTCTTGTTCCAGATCTGTTAAGTTATTTCGGGCCATCGAGCATGTTTCGTCCAGAGCTGTGTCATTTCTTGCAACCCTCTCTTTTATTTGTTTTTTGGAGCCCTGTTGGAATTTGGTCTTTTTTTATTTTAATGATGGGTTTAATTTTTTTATTTATCACAGGATTTTGTACCCGATATTTTGTATGGATCCTTTGGGCCCTCCAAGTTTCATTTTACAACGCGAATCCCATAATTATTCATGAGCCGCAGCAATTAGCCAACCTTTTGCTCCTTTTCTTTTTTTTCCTTCCCCTAGGAAACCAATGTAAAGAAAATGAGATAGAGGGAGCTCAAGATCTAGTTCGTCTATTAGTATTTTTTCTTAGCATTTATTATTTGATGGCGGGTTTAAAAAAGTTGCCAGACCCACTTTGGCAGCAAGGGACCGGTATCTCTTATATCCTTTCATGGGAGGCTCTTGGAAAGGATAACATCCTTACTCGTTTTATCATTGGTTGTGTTCCTATCGGCCGATTGCTAAATTACGGTACACTGGTCTTTGAAATTAGCTTTATTTTTCTTATTTTCACTCGATTCAAGCCTTTATTGGTGCTAACGGCTTTTTTGTTCCAATTCATGATTTTTCTTACATTGGATGTCGGTAGCTTTCCATGGATTATGATAGCGTGGCAAGTTTTATTGTTAGATATTGAAACAAGAAAAAAATATGGTATTTTTTTTCAAAAACTGAGGCAGCGCTTTAAAGGATTGTGCCCAATTTCAAGGATTGACACCCTTGTGCTCATTGATGGGGATTGTGATCTGTGCAGTAATATTCCGGCATTTACGTCGAGATGCGATCCAGACAATCGTATTAAATTTATTGCTTTACAATCTCCCGCAGGGCAACAACTCCTCTTCCAACATCGCTTACCAACCGCGGATTTTAATTCTTTTGTTTTGATTGAAAATGGGGAAGTGTTCACAAAATCTACCGCGGCATTAAAGTATTTTAAGAGATTAAATTTTCCCTGGTCACTTTTATATATTTTTATTATTCTTCCAAATCCAATTCGTGATTTTTTTTATGATTTCGTGGCAAAGAACAGGTATCGATGGTTTAGAATTAGAAACTAAGAACCGCTTGGCTGCCGAAAAATTGGCGGTCTTCGGCATGGTCGTTGAGAGGGGATTGGCGGATCAGGACGTAATCGTCAAAACCGTATTCTAGCTTCAGAAGTGTGTTGGGGTTGGGTCGATAGCCAAGGCCGATGGAAAAACGGGTTAGCTGGCTGACATCATCCCCAAAAGAGGCTACGCCATCAGAGTAAGGGCCTCCCTCAAAATGATAACCTTCGCTTTCGCTGAAGGTGCCGATACCGCTGTAGCGAGCTACAAGATAGAGCTGGTCATTGATGCGATAAAGGGGCTCGATAGCAAAGTAAGTCAGATCGCGATTGAAGGTCCCATCCTGATCCTCAATAAAAACCTGGCCTCCAAAGACGCCCAGCTGAGCCTTGTCTTGATGAAAAAATGTAGCGGCTAGTTCATAGGCCAGCGGATCGATGATACCTGAGGTGCTGGTTCCAAGTGTTGAAAAACGCCCACCAGTGCCTACAGGCTCCAATATGTTTCCGCCAAAAACTTGGCTGGAAGCGGTTGTATCTCCCGTACGACTTGCACTGGCAGCCAAATATAAAAATTCTGTAGGCTTGCCTTGGATACGACCCACAATCATCTTGTCAGAGTCATCGTCAAGACCGCGTGTGTTGGAACCATCCATCACCGCTAGCTGCCAACCCACTCCTCGCCACTGACCATAAAGCTCAATCCCTTCATCAACCCCTGAGGGCCAAGGCACGTCATTAGTGATCAGGGGATTATCGACTGCGTCTTCCCACAGCTTTCCTTCGCCATAAGGGATATCCAGGCGGCCTATTTTGATCCCCATTCCGCCGTCATTTTCATCTGCAAAAATATTTTTGAAACGCGCATAAATCTCACGAGTTCCAAGATCTTGCCTTGTCTCGGAGCCAAGCCGCACCACTTCAACTTCGGTAAAAAAGTTTACGTTTTCCCAGACTCTCGCGTCAATAAATAGGGTGGCCTGATAACTGAGGAAGCCTCCATTTTCACGTTCGGCGTCTTGACCTGTGATTGCATACCCGGCAGCTCCAAAACCACTTAAATCAATACGACGGAACCATTCCTGACTCGAGGATAAGGAGGATAAATTTCCATAAGAGTTGGTCAGCACGCTCGGTGGCGCTTCGCGTTCTGATAAATCAACGCTTTTAGGGGGTGCTTGCGTATAGGCGGGTGTTTTGGAGGTCTCGTATTTTTGAGTCGTGCCCTCAAACTTTTGCACCCGCTCATAGAGTTCACGGATCAACTGATCCTGACGATCAATCCGGGCTTTCTGCTCCTCAACAATTTTTTTAAGATCAGAAACATCATCAGCCAATACTGGGCCAGAAAAAAGAAGAAATGAGGAGAGGAGGGCGAGCGTTGTTTTTTTCAAGAAGGTCAAAATGCCGCGACGATTCGGTCGCGGCCGCCTTGTTTGGCGGTGTAGAGCGAGCTGTCGGCAGTTTGCAAAACTTCTTTGCCGGTGGCTCCGTTGATTGGATAGAGACCTACGCCTACAGAAAAAGAAACGGGGCGAAGAATTTTATCACCATATTTTATCTGTAAAGCTTTTACACCCACCCTTAGCTCTTCAGCTTTTTGACGAGTGTTTTCGTTGGTGGCTTGTGGCAGAATCACAACAAATTCTTCTCCCCCATAACGGCAGATGATATCCCCATGGCGGCATTTCATCTGGAGGTACCTTGCAACTTCAACCAGTACAACGTCACCGGCTTCATGTCCTTCTGAGTCATTAAATTTTTTAAAGAGGTCAATGTCAATCATGATAACGCCTACCATGATGTTCTGGCGTTTGGCACGAGAGATCTCAATTTCCATGGATTCTTCCATGTAGCGGCGGTTAAAAAGGCCGGTGAGTGGATCTCGAACTGATTCGATTTCAAGGCGTCCCCTTAGTTTTACGTTAGAAAGCGCCAGACTTGTGTGTTTGGCAATCGTACCGATGAGGTGCTGATTTTCAATATGAATATCTTCTTTTTTTGGAGGAAAGAGACTTAAAATCCCCATATTGCCACTGAGAGCCGTCAATGAAACGCAAATGTACCCTGGGGGGAGAACTTCTCCACGAAGATGCTGACAATTAATCACAGCCTTGGAAGCATCATCTACCACGTGAATGCCCGCGCGCCTAAGAGCCACACAGTCATCCGGAGAAAAAACATCTTTTTCAGAAGGAGGGTTTCCCCAAGTGGCAGCAACTTCCACTGTGTTTCCTGTGGGTCCTATTGCTGCGATAAAACCAGACCATTCTGGGAAAAGGCGTTGCGTGATGCTGATCACGGCCCGGTGAATCTCCTCTTTAGAGGTACATGTTTGAAGGACGTCATCCAGCTCGCTCAAGAGAGAGGCTTCGAGATTTCTTCGCTCCAGTTGAGCTACCCAATCCTGAAGCTTATGGTTGGTATTATCCAATTCTTCGGTGCGTTGGCGGACTTCACTCTCAAGTCCTTTGGAGTAGCCGGCTAAAACTGTGTTGGCATTTCGCAGGTCTTTAATCATACGATTAAAAGACTCCGTGAGTTCTCCAATCTCATCATTGGAACGCACCTCAAGGTTTTGATCAAGGTTTCCACGCGCTACTTCATTGGCGCAGATGGCCAGCTGTCGAATGGGGCTTGAGATGCTGCGCGCAGTCAGAAAGCTAACCACAAACGATATGAGGGCTGCAATAAAACCAATCAAAATCAAAGTCAGCTGAAGACTTCGATAATAAATTGCTAGTGAACGATTGAGTGAAATCATTAATATATACATGATCCCGTTATCGTTAAAGTCTCCTTTAAAAGGGGAAACAATAGCCAATTGTTTTTCGCCCGCCAGACTGAATTCTTGTGGTGCAGCCATCGAAGAAAGAGAGTCTTGTTGATTCAGAAGTTCTTGGAAGCCTTCAGCTTCAGAACGAGAACCGGAGCTGGCTAGAAGAGTTTTGTTGAAGGAAAAGGCAATATGACTTTCAGCCATATTATGAAATTTCTTGGCAAAGGCATCATCCATGCGATACCCAGCCCAAAGGACGCCATAAACCGCGCCATCAGAGGTGATGGGCATTGAAATCACCTGGTAAAGCTTACCTCCAACGATTTCCAGGGCGGCATATTCTTTGCCTTCAAGGGCCAACCGGACTCCTTTTTCACCGGATAAGTCATCTCCGTAGTAGCCTGGGTCATGGGCGCGAGTCGTGACAATACCCTTTGAATCAATAACAGCAAATACATCGTAGTTGACCACTTCCTGCATTTCTTTCAAGGTAAAGAGGACGGTTTCTCGGTCAATCCCGGGGGTCACGATGACGCTTTTTAAGCGGGGGGACTCAGCAATCAGACGCAGATTTAGCTTGATCGTTTGGAAGCGCTCACTCATAAAGTTATCGAAGGTCAGTCGTGTTTCTGATAACTCACTACGGATTTTATCGGACATCGTATTTCGAGCGCTAAAGTAAAGAGCTAGAAGTGTTAGGACAAGTACCGCACAAAGCGCTGAGCAGATGCTGACAAAAATCTTAGTATTGAGATTGGCTTTAGAAGAGGTTTTTTCTTTCATGGATAGGATCTCGAATAATCTTTGCCGAGTTTATTTTTATGGGTTTGGGTTGTCTTATCTTCTCCGAGCACAAACTTGGCGGTATTCACTCCTTCTCCGATGACGATGTCACGTGATACTTCAGGACCAAATCGTTGCCATACACGCACACGGTAGGTTCCAGGTGAAATCCCTTCAATGCGAAACGACCCATCTTCGGCCGTTACGGCAAAATAAGGGTTTGAAAGCACAAGGACGTATCCGGCCATATTGGGGTGAATGTTGCAGTAAATTTTTGACAATCCAGTTTTATCATAGAGAACTTGTTTGGAGAGCCTCTGCTTGTATAGTCCAAGGTCAAAGGGCTTGATTTCAGAGAGCGAGAAAACATTATGGAAAATGTCATCATCATTTAAAAAATCAACTGTTGTTCCAACAACTACTGGCAGGACCTCCGGGACAAATTTTTTCCCCTTCTGAAGAATCACCGGATTTTGAGGGGGAAGCGAGAAGACTTGATTGCCGATGGCATCAATAAAAACAACGGCGTTTGAGCCATCTTCTTTAATGGAGCCGTCTTTTCGAAGAATTTGTGTGGTCCCTTCTAGAACAGCAGCGGAGCAGTCTGAAGTGATGGCCAGAAGACAAAAAAAGGCGGCAACAGAGGAAACAATTTTGATAAAAGATAGAGTTGGTTTCATGTTATTTTTTTATATTATTGGTAATTCCTTGATTAAGAATATACTTTTTTGATAAAAAAGTCAATGAAGGTATAAATTAAATTCGAGAAGATTTAGCGAGTGCCGTTTCTTGTTTTGCGGCTAAAATCATCGAGTTTGAAGTTTGTCGGAGGTCCTGGGCCCAGCCAATTTTCCCCAGAGTCCAGATAATCCACTTGGTGGGATCCCAGTCGTACCAATGAATCCCGTTACGGTAGTCGTTGGGGAAGCGATGATGATAGTTGTGATAGCCTTCTCCGTTGGTTAGGACGGCACCAAACCAATTATCTTTGGCACTAGAGTGGGGGTCGTAGTTAGCCGTACCAAAAGTGTGTGCAAAGGAGTTGATGAAAAAAGTAGAGTTGAGAACAAGCACGAGGCGAAGCGCAACCGCTAGAAGTAATCCCCCCATCCAATGACCCATGAACCCTCCGATGAGGATTGGAGTGATTAGCCCTGCCGTGACCGCCCAGAGAGGGTAGTAGCGATGTTGATGCATGATAAGACGACTTTTTCCTAGATCTTTGACATTGTCCTCATTGGCTGGTTGTTTCCAAAAAAGAATCCATCCCATATGGGCGTAAAAAAACCCATAACGAATATTGTGGGGGTCTAATTCTGTGTCGACGTATTGGTGATGGGTGCGATGTTGGGAGGACCACTTGAAGGCGGACTGCTGGAAAGCACCCGCCCCAAAAAAAAGAACTAAAAAACGTACCAAGGCATTGGCTTTAAACGTGCTGTGTGCAAAAAGGCGGTGATAGCCGGCGGTAATCGAGAAAGAAGTCGCAAACACATAAAAGAAAAAAAGAGCCCATTCGGCTTTAGAAACACCCACATGGAAAATATAGATTGGGACGCAGGTAAGCGTCACCAGGGTTGTCAAAAAAATCAGAAAAAAACTCGGCCAGCGTAGCTTTTGCTTTAAGTGACCCGTTGCGATGGCCTGATCAATGGGTCTCATCAAATTTTTTAAGAACTAAGGAGTTGTCTCAGGGGTGGGATCGGACAAAGTTTGCTCCGGAGGAAGAGAATCTGAAGACGCCACGCCGGCCTTAAGGCTTAAGCGTCGGGCGATTTTCTCATCCCGCTTTTTTTTCTTGGCTTCTTCACGCTTTCTTTTATTAAGATTAAAATTTTCTCTCATCAGGCCATCTTAACAGCTTTGGAGAGGCTTCTCAATCTATTTAACAGATTAGCTGTGAATCAAGAGCAGTGTTGCGAGGGTGAAATAGGTCAGATTGCTGATAATGTCGGTAATCGTGGTAATCAAGGGACCGGTGGCGGTGGCCGGATCCACCCCGGCACGATCCAAAACGATAGGACCCACAGCGCCAATGGTGGATGCGACGGTCATCGAGGTAAGAATGCCAGCGCCCACCACCAAGGAAAATTGAAAATGGTATTGGCTTCCATAAAGAAGATAGGCTGCGCCGCCCAGAAGGAGACTATAAATAAACCCCAGAAGGAAGCCGACTCCTACTTCGCGCAGGATGATGCTGGTTTTGTGGTGGCCATTAACCTGTCCCAAAGCGAGGCTGCGCACAACAATCGTGGCGGATTGGGAGCCGACATTTCCTCCCATTCCGGCAATTAGAGGGGAGAACGAAGCTAAAGCGATAATCTTGGCGATGATGGGTTCATGGTGTTTAATGATGAGGGAAATCACCATCCCGCCCAGAAGAGTGACTAGAAGCCATGGCATGCGAATGCGAACAACCTTTAGGATAGATCTTTCATCAAAATCCTGAGCTTGCGTTCCTGCCATCTTGGCAATGTCTTCGGTGGCTTCTTGTTTCATGATGGACAAGATGTCATCAGAGGTAATGACGCCAATCAATTTCCCCTCTTGATCGACAACCGGTGCTGAGGCCAGATGATACTTTTCAAAAATTTTAGCGACGTCTTCCTGATCTGTTTCCGGCCGAATTTTTATCCCCTCAATCGAGGACATGAAGGTTTGAAGTTTTTCATCCGTCGGGGCGCTTAAAATATCTTGGACGTCCAGGGTTCCGACAGCTTTTCCTGTATCGTCTGTGACAAAAAGGGAAGCCAAGTGTTTTTTTTGGTTGGGCCGAAGGATGGACTGGAGAAGTGAGATGGCTTGCTTGGCCGTCATTTTGGGGGAGAGACGGATAAACTCAGGGTGCATGAGACTGCCCGCCTGATTTTCCTCAAACTTCATTAAGGTATCGATGGAAGTCAGTGAAGCTTGATGTTTGATGAGGCTTGTCATGCGCTTGACCATGCGCGGGGGCATGACATGAAATATTTTAGCCAGATCCGGAGAGTCTATGCCTTCCAGGATAGGTGTCACCATATCTTCTTGGAGCTTATCCAGGAGGTATTTTTGATCTTCCAGTTCAAGGATTTCAAAAAGTTTGAGAGCGGTTCTGGAAGGAAGGAGTCTAAAAATTTGTAATTTTTCTTGCTCGTCAAAGTGTTTCCAACACCCCGCGAAATCAATCGGGGAGTATTCACGGGCCAGCTGTTTTAGAAGGACGTAGTCTCTTTGCTTCAAAAGCTCCCGAATTTCTGGGATCAGAAGCGTCATGACATGAGTTTGTTCCATAGAGCCTTAGAATAGGCGCCGAAGATAACCTTGTCAATCACGAAGCCTCTAAGGGTCTCCCAAAATAGAGCTTTAGCCCCTAGCTTCGATGGGTTATACTGACTCAATGAAACAATTCTCTAGAGGTTTTACCTTGCTTGAAATCATGATTGTTTGCGCGGTGATTGTTATGTTGGGGTCTATTGCGGTTCCTTCGTTTAGGGTCGCAAGAGAAACCGCGAGAACAAATTCCTGCTTAAATAATCTAAGAATTATTTCCCAGGCTAAAAATCAACTGGCTCTAGCAGACGGTTTGGGGGATGAGGACGTACCAACATCGGCGCAAATTTCTCCTTACCTTAAATTTGCCGATTCTTCCACCGGTCTCCCCGCAGAGCCTTTGGGCGGTACTTATTCCATCAATGAGATTAATATCAAGCCGACCTGCAGCGTTGGCTCCCCCCACGTCCTTCAAGATTAAACCAACTGTTTTGTTTTTGGAGGTCCGGGCATGAAAAAAGTATTAATCGTTGCCAAAAAAAGCGCTTACCAGACTTATTTTAATGAGTACCAACACCAGTCGCTTAAAAAACTAATCCGCAAAGGCGACGCGGCGCTCCTAAGAATCCGTCGTTCCCATGACACCCACTACAAAACACTTGAGGATATCCGACAATTTTTAAAAAAAAGAAATGTTTCTGTGCATGTTTTATTTCGAGGGGAAAAGTTTGATTCTAAAAAATATGATCTGGTGATTTCAGTGGGTGGGGATGGCTCATTTTTGGAGGCGTCTCATCAGCTTGAAAAAGGACTCATTCTTGGGGTCAACTCGGACACCAGTCACAGTGTTGGAAAACTTTGCCCGGCCAATCGTAGCAATTTTGAGTATTATTTTAATCAAATCCAAAAAGGTCATTTCAAAATCCAGTCGCTTCACCGCATGGAAGTCCGTCTAAATCGTAAAAAATTGGCCTTTTATGTGCTCAACGATATTCTTGTCACTCATCTGTGCCCGGCGGCCATGAGCCACTACACGATCCAAATCGGTTCTGTGGCTGAAAAACAAAGAAGCTCGGGTGTTTGGATCTCAACCGCTGCGGGTTCGACGGCGGCGATGCATTCAGCGGGCGGTCGACCGATGCTACAGACTTCCAAGGCTCTTCAGTATTTGCCGCGAGAGCTTTTTCAGGGGCACGGTCAAGACTATAGACTCCAGGGTGGGATTCTTCCTCCAGGTAAAAAACTGACCCTTGTTTCCCAAATGCAAGAGGGGATGCTTTATCTGGACGGCGCCCACCATACAATGCCGTTTGGGTACGGGGATCGTCTGGAAGTGTCAGATGGGGTGCCGCTTCATAGTGTTTTTATTGCTTGACGCCCATAATTTTATTATTTATGATATTTCTGTAATTTCAGAAATATAGATAATGAAACTATCCGAAGTTCAAAAACGCTTTATTCTTCATTGGGGGGAGATTGGCGCCTGGTCCGGAATCAACCGGACGGTGGCCCAGATCTTTGCCCTGCTCTATCTTTCCGATAAAGCTCTAAACGCCGAACAAATCGCAGAAACTCTTTCCATCTCCAGGTCCAATGTCAGCACGGGGATCCGTGAACTTCAGACCTGGCGTCTGATTCGGGTGATTCATGTCATAGGGGACCGGCGGGATCATTTTGAAACACTCAAAGATGTTTGGGAGATGTTCTCGCTCATGATGGATGAGAGGCGACGCCGGGAGTTTGACCCGACTCGCCAGGTTTTAAAATCCTGCTTGGAGGATTTGGAAAAAGCAAGTCCGGAAGATTTATCCACCAAAAAAGCGATTGGGCAGATGCTTGATTTTTTTGACACGATGACGATATTTCATGATGAGCTTCGACAAATTCCCTCCAAGCAGATGAAGCAATTTGTCGCCTCGACTCGGAAAATCCAACAACTACTAAAATTATTGCCATCGTATGGAAAAGAGAAGACATAACCATGGCGATCCTTCTGTTTATTCTCCTCCACTGGTATCTAGCGGCTTTTTGTCAGACGGTGTATTTGCATCGATACGCGTCGCATCAGATGTTTACAATGACACGTTTTTGGGAGCGCGTGTTTTACGTCCTCACCTTCATCACTCAAGGGTCTTCTTATCTCAATCCTCGCGCTTATGCTCTAATGCATCGGATGCATCATGCTTATAGCGATACAACAAGCGATCCTCACTCTCCTGTTTTTTTTAAAAGTCCTGTCCGGATGATGCTTAACACATTGAAGGTCTATCTAGATTTATATTCCAATAAAATTCAGCCCGAGCCAAAATTTGAGGGCGGGTACCCCGAGTGGCCGGTGTTTGATCGGTGGGCCAATCTTTTGGGAGTGCGATTTCTCTGGATTGTCGCGTATATCGCTTTTTATGTCTATTTCGCGACGGCGTGGTGGCAGTTTTTGTTGATCCCTATCCACATTTTTATGGGACCAATCCATGGGGCGATCGTCAACTGGTGCGGTCACCGCTACGGCTATGCCAATCACGACAATCGTGATCAATCCAAAAACACCCTCTCGGTCGATCTATTGACCATGGGGGAGCTGATGCAAAATAATCATCACCGGGATACCCAGAGAGTTAACTTTGCCCATCGTTGGTTTGAGTGGGATCCGACGTACTTCTTGCTTCGGATCCTTCACCGGGCTAAAGTGCTCCGTTTTAGCAGGTCTCAGTAATGTCCACTTTTCACTTGGCTTGCCTTTTGGGAGTGATGTTTGTTTTTATTTTCATGATTTTTTTGTGGGTTTTACAGCTGAAAACAAAAAATGCGGGCGTTGTCGATCTAGGGTGGACTCTCTCGTTGGTGGTTTTGGTGGTCTCTTATGCGGTGGCGGCGCCCGGAGCATTTCAGCGTAAGTTTTTGATTGTCGGCATGGTGCTGTGCTGGGGACTGCGATTGGCTTCTCATATTTACCGACGGATACAAAAAGAAGTCCATGAAGATCACCGCTATCAGAGCATGAGGCAAGCTCTGGGGAATAAGGCTCCTTTCTTTTTTCTCCTCTTTTTTCTTTTTCAAGCGGTGGTGGCGGTGGCGATTTCGCTGCCGTTTTACCTAGCGTCTAAAAATCCAGATCCAAAGCTTTATCCCGTGGAAGTGATCGCTTTAATTTTATGGGGGATTGCTTTCACGGGTGAGACCATCGCAGATGCTCAGCTGCGTGGTTTTAAACACGATCCCGCCAATCGTGGCAAAGTCTGTGAGGTGGGTCTTTGGAACTATTCGCGGCATCCCAACTATTTTTTTGAATGCCTTATCTGGATCAGTTATTTTCTGGTGGCGTCGGCGTCTCCCGGGGGAATTTACGCATTGGTCAGTCCGGTACTCATGATTTTTTTTATTGTGAAGGTGAGCGGCGTACCTCCGGCGGAAGCACAGTCTCTGGCTTCGCGTGGAGAAGCTTACCGACGCTATCAAGCCTCCACCTCTGTCCTAATTCCCTGGTTTAAGAAAAATAAGGTATGAGTTTTCAATTTACCCTGCTTGAAAAAGGACTTCTTCCAGATGTTCTTATCCGTTGGGGGATCCGCGATCTTTTGAAGAAAAAACTCGAGCTTGAATCCCGCGGGGGAGTCCAGGCCCAATCCGAGCGTTTCCGTCAATTTCTTGAGGCAACGCGCAAAAGCCCTATTTCCATCAATACCGATGAGGCCAATGCCCAGCATTACGAGGTGCCGGCAGAGTTTTTTGAAAAAATCATGGGCTCTCGGATGAAATACAGCTCGGGGTACTGGAAGGATGGAGTTTCTTGGCTCAACCAATCCGAAGAAGACATGCTGGCACTGACCGCTCAAAGGGCCGAGCTTCGGGACGGACAAACTATTTTAGAGCTGGGTTGCGGCTGGGGATCGCTGACACTTTGGATGGCCGAGCATTTTCCCAAAAGCCGTATCGTGGCTGTCTCCAATTCCAAAAGCCAAAAGCAATTTATCGAGGCTAAAGCCGCTCGCCTTGGCATCCGCAACGTCACCGTCATTACTTGTGAAATGAGCCAGTTTCATACGGAAGAGACCTTTGACCGGATTGTCACCGTGGAAATGTTTGAGCACATGCGAAACTACGAAAAACTTTTTGAAAAAGTCTCCGGATTTTTAAAGCCCTTAGGCAAACTATTCATTCATGTATTTTCTCACAAGCAGTGGGCCTACTTTTATGAGGACAATGGACCCCAGGATTGGATCACGCGCTTTTTTTTCTCAGGCGGGACGATGCCCAGTCATCACTTGTTTCTTTATTTTCAAAATTTTTTGACGATTGAAAATCACTGGCAAGTGGACGGGACCCATTATCAGAAAACTTGCCGGGCCTGGTTGGAGAATATGGACCGTCATGAAAAAGAAATCCGGCCTATTTTAAAAAAGGTTTACGGCGCTGAGAGCGGGAAGTGGTGGGTGTATTGGCGTGTGTTTTTTATGGCGTGTGAGGAGCTTTTTGGCTATCGGGGAGGTCAAGAGTGGATGGTAAGCCACTATCTTTTTCGGAAGGCTTCGGGTGAATAAACCAAAGGTAGCGGTCATCGGCACCGGCATCGCAGGGATGGCGGCGGCTTACACACTTCGGGATCGATGCGAAATTTCATTTTACGAAAAAGAAGCGGTTCCAGGAGGACATACTCACACTGTCACCATCGATGAAGAAGGTCAGCCGATTTTCATCGACACGGGGTTTATGGTCTACAACGAAGTGACTTATCCGGAGCTGGTCCGATTTTTCAAAGCGCTGGAGATTCCCGTTAAAAATACCTCGATGTCTTTTAGCGTCCAGCACAAACCTTCCGATCTTGAGTACTGCGGCACCGGCATCGCGGGACTTTTTTCCCAGAAAAAAAATATTTTTCGGCCCTCTTATTGGAAACTACTTGGGGCGATTGATCGATTTAATCGCGAGTGTTTAGAGATTTTGTCGGAAGGGGCGAACCCCAATCAAACAATTGCCGAATATGTTCTAAAAAAAAATCTAGGGGAAGATATTCTTGAAAAGTATCTTCTCCCAATGAGTGCGGCGATCTGGTCAACTCCTCCGGACAAAATGCTGCAGTTTCCGGCACGGACCTTGGTGCGTTTTTTTAAAAACCATGGGCTTTTGGGACTGACCGGGCATTTTCAGTGGAAAACCATTGAAGGGGGAAGTCGTGTCTACCGCGACAAAGTGCTCTCGTTTTTCCCAGGGGCTCTGAAACTAGACCGGGCCGCGGTGGAGGTTTCACAAGATCAGGGGGCTGTTTTGGTTCGGGACAGCCGAGGGGAAGAGGCGCGTTTTGAAGCGGTGGTTTTGGCCTCTCACGCGGATCAGACTCTCAAGATGTTAAAAGACCCTTCTGTTTTAGAGCGAGAGCTTTTATCAAAATTTCGCTACCAGAAAAACTTCTCAGTGCTTCACACCGACGAATCTTTGATGCCAAAAACTCGCACGGCTTGGTCGTCCTGGAATTACCGGATTGAGCCAGACCGCGCGTCCAGCGTGATTTACTGGATGAACAGTCTTCAAGGGGTCTCTAAAAAGAAAAATTATTTTGTTTCCATCAATGATCCGGGTCAAATAGATCCTGCAAAAATTTTATGGAAAAAAGAAGTCGAGCATCCGATTTATAACGCGGAAGCCGTTGAGGCTCAAAAGGAGCTTCCCCGGCTCAATGAAAAGGGACCGATTTATTTTTGCGGAAGCTACTTTAACTATGGCTTTCATGAGGATGCGTTTGTTTCGGGGGTCCGAGCGGCTGAGGCGATTTTAAAATGAGTTCTTGTCTCTACGAGTGCGATATCCTGCACGCTCGCTTCTCTCCAAAAAAGTACAAGCTCTCCCAAAAGATCTTTATGTTTTATCTGGATTTGGATGAGCTGGAGGATCTTGGGAAAAAATTTTTATTTTTTGGCCGAAACCAGTGGAAGCTCTTTAATTTTTGTGACAAAGACCACTATGTCGGCCCTCACCCAACCGCCAAAGAAAATATTCTCGCTTTTCTTTCTTCTAAAGGAATGTCACCGCTGCCTCAGAAAATCAAGCTTCTGACCCATTTGCGGGTTTTGGGCTATGTGTTTAATCCGGTGTCTTTTTATTTTTGCTTTGACGGCCAGGACAGGCCGGTGGCGGTGGTGGCGGAGGTGGGGAATACGTTTGGGGAGCAAAAGGCATTTTATCTTGGAAAAGACAAATGGGTGGGAGATGCTTTTAAAGACCGTCAGACCAAATATTATTATATTTCTCCTTTTGTGGATTTGGATGCACAACTGGATTTTCATCTAGAGGTTCCGGGTGAGACGATGAATATTCGGGTGGATGATTGGAAGGAAGGTCAGAAGTTTTTTATTTCGACGATGACGGGAAAAAGAAAGCCTCTTTCCGATGCCTCCCTTCTTTGGTATGCTCTGCGTTATCCGCTGGTAACGCTTCAGGTGATCTTATCGATTCACTGGCATGCGTGGCGGCTGTGGCTTTTAAAAGTGCCTCATCATCCCAAACAAGAAAGACCCGATTTGCAAAGAGACGTGACGCGTGAGTACCAAAAAAAGTAATTTTTATCGGGAGCTGGTTTTAAAGCTCTTATCTGAGATGACTCTTGGAAGCCTGACTTTGCGGCTTCCGGAAGGGGATGAGCTTGTTTTTGGCCGGGGAGAGGGATCCATCCAGGCTCGTGCTCAAATAACATCGGATCATTTTTTTAAAAAATGTGTTTTATATGGCGACGTGGGTTTTGGCGAGGCCTATGTCGATGGGGATTGGCAAACCGACGACATCGAAGCGGTGATTGCTTGGATGATTTTAAATGTTGAAAATCACCCGACACTGATGGACACGCGCCAAAAAAGCGCTCCGGTTAATTTTCTTGGATTCTTGAATCAGCTGCGCCATCAGTTTAAAGCCAATACGGTTGAAAAAAGCCGCAAAAATATCTCCGCTCATTATGATCTGGGCAATGAATTTTTTCGTCTTTTTTTGGACCCGGGGATGACTTATTCTTCCGCTTATTTTGGCTCAGGTTTGGATGCGAAGCATGAGACATTGCAAGAGGCTCAAGAAAGAAAATATTCCCAGCTTTGTCATAAGCTTCAGCTGAAGGCCTCCGACCATGTGCTTGAAATCGGAAGCGGTTGGGGAGGTTTTGCCATCCACGCGGCCAAGCATTTTTACTCCCATGTGACGACGATTACCATTTCCCGGGAGCAGTACGCTTACGCGCGTGAGCGATTTAAAAAAGAAGGACTGGCAGATAAAATCGATATCCAGCTGGTGGACTATCGTCACCTGAAAGGCCAATATGACAAAATCGCCTCGATTGAGATGATTGAAGCGGTGGGGCATGAACATCTGCCGGCTTATTTTTCCCAGTGCCATCGGCTTTTGAAAAAGGATGGGCTTTTAGGGCTTCAGATGATTTTGGCACCGGATCACCGGTATGAGAGTTTTCGTCAGCGGCCGGATTGGATTCAAAAGCATATATTTCCTGGCGGGCTTTTGCCCTCTTTTGAGGCGATATTAAAGGCCTTACGAAAAACGGGGGATTTGGGGCTTCTGGGATATGAGGACATGACTCCGTTTTATGCCAAAACTTTGGCACTCTGGAGAGAGAATTTTGGACGAGCCCAGGCTCAAGTGCGCTCCTTGGGGTTTGATGAGGCTTTTATCCGGAAGTGGAATTATTACTTTTCTTACTGCGAAGCGGCGTTTCGGATGCGCAATATCAGCGTGGTTCAAGCGGTGTTTACTCGGCCCAACAATCACCGATTGGTATCTTCATGAAGCGATTTTTGGGAATCCATGGATTTTTTATTCTTCTAAGTTCTTTCTTCATAAGTCCAGTATGGGCTGGAGTTTTAGACGCCTCACTACGCTCCTCTGGTCGTGATAATCAGATCGCCGCTTTAAAACAAGAAACACTGGTTCTTCGGGGCAAAGGAATTTTTCGCTACATGGGAGTGAGGCTTTATGAGGCGTTTCTTTATGTGGGTGCCGGAGTGGAGCCTCTTTCGGAAACGCCTAGAAAATTGGTGATTCGCTACGACCGCGTTATCCCCAAAGATGCGATTATTCAGGCCGCTGAGAAAAATCTTAAAAATAACCCGGAAGTGCATTTTCTAGAGATTAAAGATAGGGTCGATCGCTTGCATCGTGCTTATGTGAGCGTTAAAAAAGGGGATGAGTATTCCCTGGTCTATCGTTCCGGGAAAACCGTCCTCTTTTATAATCAGAAACCTTTGGTGGAGGTTCAAGGTGCCGATTTTGCCAAGGCTTATTTTAGTATTTGGCTCTCGAAGTACTCCATCAATCAAAAACTCAGAAAAGAGCTCATTGGAGAGCCTCGATGAGTCTTTGGCTTCGACTTTTGTGGATTTATTTTCGAAATTTTTCAAAGAAAAAATTAAATCCTCTGGGTGTGTCGGTTGTCGGACTCATGGCTCTGCCCAATGACTTGGATATTTATGGGCACATCAATAATGGACGCTACTTAACGCTCATGGACCTAGGGCGTATTGATCTTATTTGGCGCACCGGGATGGGGGGCATGGCCAAGAAGTACCAGTGGTCGCCCCTGGTGGGGGCTGTTCGCATTCGGTATCGGAAGTCTTTGAGGGTGTTTCAGTCTTTTGAGATTCATACCCGGATTTTGGGATGGGACCAAAAATGGTTTTATATGGAGCAGACCTTTCGTCGGGGTCGTCGGGAGATGGTTCGCGCGACGGTCCAGGGGCTCTTTCGCGGTCCTGAGGGGAATATCCCCCCGGCTCGGGTGCTCCATTCCCTTGGATTTGCTGAGAACTCACCCCTACCCCCCTCCCATTTCTTAGATTTTGCTTAAAAAAATCGTTTAAAAATAGTTTTCATTAAAATTTAGCATTCCAGAATAAATTTTCTTGCACAAAAGATAATGGAGGGGTAGAATCCACCTCCATAAAACTTCCCTGACCTATCACCTTGTTTGCTAAAAATTTGGAGTCTCTATGAGAAAGCTTTTATATTTTACGTTGGCATTGATGGTGACTTTGACAGCCGTTGGCTGTGCTAAAAAAAGTGCTTCTGAGCAGTTACGTGAGGATATGAACAAAGCCGCAAAGCAAATCGACAAAGACGTTAAAAATCTTATCAACTAAGTGTAAGTCAACACAACAAGGAGAGTCGTTCAAATGAAGAGCTCAAAAAAGGCAGTAGCCGCTCTGTTGGTTCTGGCGGGAGTTGTTTTCTTCCAGTATCGCGGATGGGCTGGAGAGTATACCGATAAGTCGTATCATGGAGATGAAACTCATTATTACAAACACCCTCGTCATGGCTCCTTTACCGGACCTTTTGACTACGGTTCAAAAAACAAACAAGCAGTAGCTCCGGCACCACGTGTTCAGACGGGAAAATGCAATACCTTTACCTTTGACGCGACTCGGTCTACGGATCCTGACAAACAACAGTTAACCTATCTTTGGAATTTCGGTGATGGCCAGACCAGCGATCAAGCCGTGGTGACTCACACCTACGAAAAAGCGGGTGACTATGATGTCTCGCTGACCGTTCGTGATAATTCGGGGATGATTTGTGACACTGGTGCTTCAAACACCAAGGTTAGCGCTAATTTTCCTCCAACCGCTTCTATCAAAGACGTCCGCGCTTGCGTAGGCGAAGCAGTCACTTTGGATGGATCGGCTTCCGAGGGTTCCGGACCTTTGAGCTATCGCTGGGATTTTGGCGATGGAACAACCGGTGAAGGTGCTCAGGTCACTCACACCTATGAAAAAGCAGGAAATTATCGTGTTAGCTTGGTGGTGGATGATGGAAAGAATACCGCTTGTTCAACCGCGGCGGCTTCAAACGTTGTATTGATTGGAGATAGACCCTCTGCCAATCTGACCGGACCCACCTCTCTTTGTGTGGGACGTGTGGCGGGTTTTGACGCGCAAGCTCAAGGGGTTTCCAAGCTTCACTGGGATTTCGGTGATGGCAGCACATGGGATGGCGGATCAAAAGCTAGCCACTCCTTTACAAAACCAGGCACTTATACCGTGACGGTTACCGGAGACAATGGACAGGGGCTTTCTTGCTCTTCCGTGGTTTCTAGCACCAAAGTGACGGTGTACGGGTCTCCGATTGCCAATGCAGGCCAGAACTTGGTTTGCTGTGTGGGGAAAGAAGCTAGCTTTGACGGATCAGGATCTTCTTCCGCCGACGGCAGCCCTCTTTCCTATCACTGGGACTTCGGTGATGGTGCAACAGCCGATACCGCTCAAGCAACCCATGTTTATGAGAAGATTGGGACTTACCGTGTGGTTCTTACGGTGAAAGATAATTCCGGCAGCGATTGCGGCATGGCTTCCAGCTCTTTTGTGGCCAACGTGAACGCTCAGCCTGAAGCGGTTATCGTCGTTAAGTAAGTCTGATTGTTCTTTGAAAGCCAGGCCCTTACCCAGGGCCTGGCTTTCATTCTTTGTGGAGCTTAAATGAAAAAGGTAATTTTAATTTTTTCGGCCCTTTTCTCCATTATCTTTGTTGCCACCCTTATTTTTATAGCCACTTTTGATGTCAACCGTTACAAGGGGCAAGTAGAACAAGCCGTTGAAAAAGCGGTGGGAGAGCCTGTCACGATTGGTCGGATAGGGCTGCAGTGGCAGGGTGGGATTGTTTTGCAATTATCCAAAGTGGCAGTATCTCACCCACAGGATCCGGCAAAAGCTCCAGGTATTTTCTTGGAAAATTTATTGCTCAGACTTGAGTTTTTGCCCTTATTGAAAAAGTCGCTTCAGGTTTCTTCGATTGTGCTCGATCGACCCTCGATTGAGATTTCTCGGGAAGTGGATGGGTCGATTCGGGTGGGAGGTCTTGATTTTTCTAAACAGGCTCAAAACCAACCCAAAGGTTTTCCTGAGACCGTTAACAATGCGCATGGAAGCTCTTCTGTTTCCTGGTCCATAGACTCAATTAAGATTCATGAAGGACGCCTAATTTTGCGGGATTCCTCACGTGTTAGCCCGTTGACGCTAGAGGTACAGAAGATCAATATTCACATCCCTCATTTTTCACTGACACAACCCTTCTCATTTGAAGTCGCCGCCTCGGTGCTAAGCCAACAACAAAATATCCGGGCCTCCGGCAGTGCTCTGCTAAAAAGTTCGGGGACACTGGTGCTGCGCTCATTGGAAGTGGCCACTGATTTAAAGGATCTGGATTTTGAAAAAACTCTTCAACTGCTTCCGAGTCTCAAGGGATTGCGTCAACGCCCCGAAGGGGTGATCGCGATCAAGCTAGATGAGTTTGAGCTTCCCCTAGAGGCAACCTCTCCTCGCAAAGGACAACTGGAAATAAAAGATGGCAAAGCCATTTTCAAGTCATTTCCGATTGAAAATATGAATTTGACCGCTCAAGTGGAGGGTGCAAAAATAAACATCAACTCCTTGACCGGGATCGTTGCCGGGGCTCCGACAGAGTTATCAGGAACTCTTTCCGGGTGGGGTCCTCAGGCCTCATTGACTCTTAGAGGAGAGATCCAAAATCTTTCTCTGGAATATCTCATGAGAGAGGTCCATCCGAATGCACCCAGGCTCCAAGGACACTTGACGTTGGCGCTCGAGGGTCAGGCTCGTGGCACTTCTTGGGAAGATATTTCAAGATCGTTGGATGGTCGTGCGCGGCTTCTGATGAGTGATGGGGTGCTTTTAAACTATAATATTTTAAGAGAAATCGTTCAAAAAATCTCGATTATACCCGGAGCGGAAGCGGCCCTGCAGGCCAATTTTCCTCAAGCTTATCGTTTGAGACTTCAGGATCGAAGCACTGTTTTGAGGCCTGTGGACTTATCTGCCAACATTGTCGATGGTGTGCTATATGTGGATCCCTTGAGAGTGGATACGGATTTTATTTTGATTTACGGGGCCGGAGGGCTTGGGCTGGATCGAAATTTAAATATCAACGCGAACCTGATTTTAAATCAAGAAATATCACGCGCGATTGTCGGAGCATTTAACCCGCTTCAAGTCTTGGGTAATAACCGGGGGGAGATCGTGATTCCAGTGGCGGTTTCAGGGGAGCTTCCGCAAGTCAAGATCACCCCAGACTCTAAATATATTGCCTCTAAGTTGCTTGCCGGGAAAACCCAAGAAGTCATTCAGGATCTTATTGCTGACCCCAAAGGGGGATTGGATAAAATAGAAGATATTTTTAAGAAAAACCTCAAAAACCTTAACATCTAATAAAAAAGGAGGGTACATTATGAAGGGGTTTATGGAATTTATTCGGGCGCAGGGTGTGGTGGGTTTGGCGGTTGGTTTTATTTTGGGCGGCGCTGTGTCGAAGGTGGTGGCTTCTCTTGTTGGAGATTTGATTACCCCTATCTTAGGGATTGCTTTGGGAGCCGCACAAGGTTTAAGAGAGGCACATCTAATGCTTGGTCCCGCCAAGATTACCTATGGCAATTTTATAAATACGATGATTGATTTTTTAGTCATCGCCATGGTGGTTTATTTTGGGGTGAAAGGTCTAGGTCTTGATAAGCTGGATAAAAAATAACGGCAAAGTGATTGCTGCAGGGATTTATTTTTTCCTGCTAACGAGCGCATTGTCTTTTGCCGGTGAAAACAAGGAAAATCTAAACGGGCAGCAGAGGCTGCCCGTTTTTTCATCCAAACCGTCTTACCACGGTCTTTTTGATGAAGAGTTAATCGGGATGAAGGATCTCTTCCGGCTTCTTTTTCAGGAAAAGAAAAAATTTTTGTTACTGGATGCGCGTGGAAAACAAAGTTATGACACGCTTCATCTCAAAGGAGCCAAGCTCCCGCTGGGTCATGATTTTTATTGGCAGGAAGATTTGTTTCGTAGGGGGATTGTCAAGACCGTCCTGGATCGAGACAAAGAGCTTGAGAAGGCCATGAAGCGGTATCCCAAAGACACGGCGATTGTGACCTACTGCAACGATGATTGTCATGCCAGCGCGGTCCTTGTGCTGCAGTTGAAGCGTTTGGGTTTCACCAATGTAAAAGCAATGATCGAGGGGATACAGACCTGGCAAAAAGAAGGTTATCCGGTCGCCTCAAGCGTTTCTGGGTAGTGATGCCATAGGCTATGGTACAATTCCTTTTTAGCGTGCCCGTAGCTTCCGCCTGATCGGAGATCAGGACGGATCCGTCCTCGCCCATAGGCGAGGCGGACAATTGATAAGGATTAGGGCACGACAATATTCAAATAGTCTTGTGCCCGTAGCTCAATTGGATAGAGCGCTTCCCTCCGAAGGAAGAGGTTGATGGTTCGACCCCATTCGGGCACACGGTTTTAGCTTGGACCATCCTAGGTCTTTGGCTATAATAACACCCTTTAGCATGCAAGGGCTTTTGCGCCGATAGCTCAGTTGGTAGAGGTCGCTAAGCCTCTGCTTAGCGACACTTCGCGCCGGCATTGATAGCCGGCTTGTCGCAGCTTCCGCCTGCTGCTTTTGCAGCAGGACGGACCCGTCCTCGTCTATGACGAGGCGGGGACTCTAGACGTAGAACTAGGTTTTAGATTTAGGTAAAAGATTTTGCGCCGATAGCTCAGTTGGTAGAGCAGCTGACTCTTAATCAGCGGGTCGTAGGTTCGATCCCTACTCGGCGCACAAATTTCGATTTTGAAGGCCCATCTGCTTCGTTGCGATGGCAAGTTGTTTGTGCGACGCTATTTCCATAGCGTCTCCGCACAACTTGCCATCGCGCCTCGCATCTGAACCTTCAAAATCAAAATTTGGAAATGACTAAGAAATAGGGGCGGATGGCGAAACTGGCAGACGCGTCAGCCTTAGGAGCTGATGGGGCAACCCTTGGAGGTTCGAGTCCTCTTCCGCCCATGATTTTAGTTGCCGAAGAGGACTCGAAGAGAGTTTCGTCGCCGTTGGTAAAAGTCGACTGTCCAGTGGACAGTCGACAATTCCTTCGACGAAACGAATGGCCGACCGGAGTCGAGCCGTCTAAGAGCGGAGCGACGTAGTCGCGTAGCGGGAAGTTTGGCGAGACGTAGGCGCCAAGTCCTCTTCCGCCCATGATTTGCCCATTTCGTTGCAGGCGAGGCGCAGATCAGGTATATTACAGGCTAAGATTTTTTAGGATGAGTTGATTTAAAAGTTTCAAGCGGGAGTAACTCAGCGGCTAGAGTGCCACCTTGCCAAGGTGGACGTCGAGGGTTCGAATCCCTTCTCCCGCTCCATTTATTTTTGTCGGAGCAGGCCCATCTACTTTGTTGCGGGCTCGTTCGCTTGTGCGACGCTATTTCCATAGCGTCTCCGCGCTCAGTCGCCCGCGTCGCGTATCTGGGCCTGCTGCGACAAAAATTAAAAAGAATTCTAAAAGGAAAGCTACTTAATGAAAATCGTTGAGTTTTTGAACGAAAAAGCAATCACGGCCAATATTAAATCAACTAAAAAAGAAGAAGTCCTTCGAGAGCTTGTGGATATTTTGGCGAAAGCCGAAGGATTCAGAAATAAAGAAGAGCTGATCAAAGTTTTGATCAACCGCGAGAACCTGGGCAGCACAGGCATCGGCCAGGGAGTGGGGATTCCTCACGCAAAAACAAATGTCGTGAAGAAATTGGTGGCGGCTTTTGGGCTGTGTCCTCAAGGGGTTCATTTTGACGCGTTGGATGGCGAACCGGTTTATATCTTTTTTCTTTTAGTGGCTCCGGAAGATTCTGCAGGCCCGCATTTGAAGGGGCTTGCTCGCATCTCACGCCTTCTCAAGGACAAGTATTTCAGGGAGTCACTCAAGTCTCTCTCAGACGAAAAAGCCATTCTTAAATTGATTCGTGAGGAAGATGCTAAGAAACCCTAAGGGTTTTTAGTGCTTCAAACGTTTATCGGTTTGCCAATTTTAGCCGTTTGATTTACCAAAAATTATTTTCTTAGAGGAATTTCTATGGGTCTTTTTAAGTGGCTGTATCCGGGGATGAGGATTAAGCGTTGGGTGACGCTCTGTTGTTTTGGGGTCATTCTCTGCTCAATCGGTTTTGTGCTTGCTCTGACGGATATTCAGCGTTCTTACGGAAGTTTGATTGTGCTTCTTGGTTTTGGGGTGGTGGCAGTCAGTATCCGAAAAATCATCAAGTCGGTGGTGACGGTGCTTCTGCCCGAACGTGAGAATGAATTTGTCAATATCATGTACCAGAAGCGGTATTTGGAGCGGGGTCCTCGGATTGCGGTGATCGGGGGCGGGTCTGGTCTTGCCGTTCTTTTGCATGGTTTAAAAGAGTTTACCTCCAATATCACGGCGGTGGTGACGGTCGCCGACGATGGAGGCTCTTCGGGGCGTCTGAGAGATCAATTTGATATCCCGCCTCCGGGAGACATTCGAAACTGTCTGGTGGCTTTGGCGGATGCCGAGCCCTTGATGAGTGATCTTTTTCAGTTTCGTTTTAAAGAGTCAGGGGCTTTTGAAGGGCATAATTTTGGGAATCTTTTTATTTTGGCGATGCTCAAAGTCACAGGTGATTTTGAGAAGGCGATTCGCGAGTCTTCCAAGATTTTGGCGATTCGCGGGCGGGTGGTGCCCTCCACTTTAAAAAGAGTGACATTAGTGGCGCAGTTCGCCGATGGAAGTCAGGTGGCCGGAGAGAGTCATATTTCAAAAACTCCCGGGAAGATTCAAAGGCTTTATTTGCAGCCAGCCAATTCTTCAGCCGCTGAAGACGCTCTTTTTGCGATAGAAAATGCGGACGCGATTGTGATCGGACCGGGAAGCCTTTATACGAGTCTTTTGCCGAATCTTTTGATTGAGGATTTGTCGGCGGCGATTGCGCGCTCACGGGCTCCTAAGATTTATATTTGCAATGTGATGACGCAGACGCACGAAACAGACAATTTTACAGCGTTTGATCATGTCAACGCGATCGCGGAGCATTCTCACGCGGATGTATTGAGTCATGTGATCGTCAATAACGGCAAGATTCCTTCGGTGATTTTGGAACGATACGCCCAAGGGGGTTCGATTCCGGTCAAGGCGGATACGGAAAAAATTTGTGCGCTGGGGTATCAGGTGATTGAAGACAATATCATTAACACTGCGGATATTGTGCGTCACAATCCGCGGCGTGTTTCCAAATTGATTTTAGAAATCATCCACGCGGATAAAAAGAAGAACCCGAGTGAGAAAAAACAACGTAAAACGAAGTTGCTTGAAACAGTCTAAACGATGCAGGGTTTATGTTAATTAAAAAGAAAATTAAAATTACCAATCCTCAAGGCCTTCACGCAAGGCCAGCGTCCAATTTTGTCAAAATTGCCAATCGCTATGAATCGGAGATCCTGGTCAAAAAAGGAAGCGAGTCGGTCAGCGGGAAGTCAATCATGAGCCTGATGACTCTAGCCGCTAACCACGGATCCATTTTAGAAATTGAAGTCAGCGGTCCTGACGCTGAGGCGGCGATGAAAGAGATCGAGTCGTTTTTGACCAACGATAAAGAGGGGGAGGAGCGCTCATGAAGCTTTTGACCGGGATTGCGGCTTCTCCGGGAATTGTCATTGGAAAGGCTTTTGTCCTCGACAGCGAGGATATCTCCATCCCCCAAAGACACATCAAAGAGTCTGCCATCCCCAAAGAAATCACGCGTCTTCAGGATGCCTTGACCATGACCCGTGCGGAGATTATCGGGATCCGGGACAAGATTTCACATGAAATCGGTCAGGAGCATGGAGATATTTTTAATGCGCATTTGATGGTGCTCGAAGACCGGGTCATTATTGAAGAGGTGATGGAGCGCATCAAAAAGGAAAAATTTTCAGCGGAATACATTTTTTCCCAAGTTCTTAAAAAATACATTCAGTCTTTTTTGAAAATAGACGATGAGTATCTTCGCGAGCGGGTGAGTGACATCAGCGACGTGGGGCGTCGCGTGATACGGCACTTGGCGGGGGAGCAGAAGAGTTCTTTATCGGATCTAAAAGAAAAAGTTATCGTGGTGGCTTATGATCTGTCCCCCAGTGATACCGCGGTGATGAATCGTAAAAATGTAATTGGATTTATCACCGATATCGGAGGTCGGACTTCACACACCGCCATCATGGCGAAGTCTCTTGAGATTCCTGCCGTGGTGGGTCTTGAAAAAGCCACGCACATCATCAAAACCGGAGATGCGCTGGTGCTTGATGGAATTACCGGTACTATTTTAATCAATCCCAGCCCCAACGATCTTCAAAAATATCGCCAGGAACAAGTTCGTTATCAGGAGTTTAATAAAGGACTTAAGCGGTTTAAAGATTTACCCAGCGTCACTAAGGACGGTCGTAAGATAGAACTAGCCGCCAACATTGAATTGCCCTCCGAGACCGATTCGGTTCTTTCTCATGGTGCCGATGGGATCGGTCTTTATCGCAGTGAATTTTTGTACATGAATCGAGCGGGTTTGCCCACAGAAGAAGACCAGTATCAAGCTTACAAAACCGTGGTGATGGCCATGGCGCCCAAGCCTGTGATTGTGCGCACTTTCGATCTAGGGGGAGACAAATTTTTATCTCATTTGGAAATGCCTCATGAAATGAATCCGTTTTTAGGATGGCGGGCGATCCGTTTTTGTTTGGCCTCTCCTGAGATTTTTAAGGTGCAGTTGCGGGCTATCTTGAGGGCTTCCGCTCATGGCAAGCTTCGCCTGATGTATCCGATGATCTCCGGGGTTGGGGAACTCCGTCAGGCCAATAAGCTTTTGGAAGAGGCGCGCAATGAGCTTCGCGCTAAGAAGATCCCATTTGACTCGGAGATGGAAGTGGGAGCCATGATCGAGATTCCTTCGGCGGCGCTAACCTGCGATATTTTGGCCGCGGAGGTTGACTTCTTTAGCATTGGAACCAATGACTTAATTCAATACGCGTTGGCGGTGGATCGAATCAATGAAAAAATTGCTTATCTGTATGAGCCGGCACATCCGGCGGTTTTAAGGCTTTTGAAAAATATTATCGAGACGGGGCATTCGAAGAAGGTGTGGGTTGGAATTTGCGGTGAAATGTCAGGAGACCCACTTTTGACGCCGGTGCTGGTGGGACTTGGTATTGATGAAATCTCAACCTCTCCTGTGATGATCCCTGAGATCAAAAAGATCGTACGCTCCTTGACTTATACGGAAGCCGAAGACATTGCCAAACAGGTATTAACGTTTAATACCGGCGAAGAAGTGATGCATTATCTGAAGAATCGATACCAGCAGATGATGCGTCTATCCACGAGCAAAAAATGATCGCTGTGATTCTTGCGGCCGGCTACGCCACAAGGCTTTATCCCCTGACGGAAAATAAGCCCAAATGCTTGTTGGAGGTGGGTGGGAGCACGATTTTAGACCGCATCCTAAAACAGTTGGATGAAATCTCGGGTTTAGAGCGCCTGGTGGTGGTGACCAATCACCGGTTTTACTCTCAGCTTGTTTCTTGGAAGAGCACAGCTTACCTAAAAGTCCCCATCGAGATCTTAGATGATGGCACTACTTCCAATGATAATCGCTTGGGGGCTGTGGGGGATTTGGGACTGGCGATTGATCGGGCTCAGATTTCATCCGATATTTTGCTTTTGGCCAGTGATAATTTATTTGAGCAAAGCTTGGCGCAGTTTGCTCACAAGGCAGCTCTTCAAAAAGAAGCGGTTTCGATCGGGGTTTACGATCTGGGATCTAGCGATCTAGCGGCTAAAAAATATGGAGTGATCGAGGCAGCGGCCTCAGGAGAGGTTTTAAGTTTTGAAGAAAAGCCGGAAAAACCAAAATCTAGCCTGATTGGGATGGGAGTTTATTATCTGCCGGTGGCAACGTTGGGGTGGGTTCGTGAGTATTTGAAGCAAAAAGACGCTCAAGATGCCCCCGGATTTTATATCCGATGGCTTTTGGGAAAGGTTAAGATTTTCAGTTTGAAGTTTTCTGGCCTATGGTATGATATCGGCGATTTTAAATCTTTGGATGAAGCGGATCAGTATTTTAGGCTTAAAAAATAACCAGAACCAGAGGATTTTATGCGCCAAGAATCTCTTTTTTTCTCTTCTGAAAGCATCACTGAAGGACACCCAGACAAGGTAGCGGATCAGATTTCTGACGCAATTTTGGATGCGATCTTAACGCAGGATGCAATGGGTCGTGTGGCTTGCGAGACTTTGGTGACGACCGGACTTGCTTTTGTGGCGGGTGAGATTACCACCAATTGTTATGTGGATATCCCCAAAATTGTTCGTTCAACCATCCAAGGGATTGGGTACGATAACCCCATGTTTGGTTTTGATTACAATACTTGCGCGGTGGTGACCTCGATTCAGGGCCAGTCGCCGGATATTGCCATGGGCGTGGACAAGGGGGGCGCGGGAGATCAGGGGATGATGTTTGGATTTGCTTCCAACGAGACCCCGGAATACATGCCGCTGCCTATTTCTTTGGCTCATAAAATTACCCGTCGTGTGGCAGAAATTCGAAAGAAAAAAATAGTGCCCTACCTGCGTCCGGATGGAAAATCTCAAGTCACCATCGAATATGAAAATGGCAAGCCTAAGCGTTGCGATGCGATTGTGATCAGCGTCCATCATTTGCCCAAGGTCAGCTTAAAACAGATTGCTGATGACATGAAGAAGCTTGTCATTGACCGTGTGATCCCCGGCCAATATGTCGATAAAAAAACGAAAATTTATATCAACCCCACCGGTCGATTTGAAGTGGGTGGGCCTCAGGCGGACACCGGTCTTACAGGACGCAAAATCATTGCCGATACTTACGGCGGGTTTGGGTCTCATGGGGGCGGTGCTTTTTCAGGCAAGGATCCTACAAAGGTTGATCGTTCCGCTTCTTACATGGCGCGATACATTGCCAAAAATATCGTGGCGGCCAAGCTTGCCGACCGTTGTGAGATCCAGCTGGCTTACGCCATTGGGGTTGCCGAGCCTGTTTCAGTGATGGTGGATACAGGGGGCACGGGAAAGACATCGGATGGGCATATCGGACAGCTGGTGCGCCGTCACTTTGATCTGACCCCTCTTGGGATTATTAAACAGTTGAAGTTGCGCCGCCCTATTTATAGAAATACAGCAGCGTACGGTCATTTTGGTCGAAACGAAGAAGGCTTTACTTGGGAAGAGTTGACCAAGGTTGCCGACTTGAAGAAAGGGTTATAAGCGATGGGATCTGTTCGGAGTGATATTGCGGATATCAAGCTAGCGTCTAAAGGAAAACTGCGTATCGAGTGGGCGGGCAACAACATGCCTGTTCTAGATTTGATCGGAAAGCGTTTTGCAAAAGAGAAGCCCTTAAAAGGTCTTCGCGTTTCTGCTTGTTTGCATGTCACCTGCGAAACCGCCAACTTGATGCTGGTCCTTAAAGCCGGCGGCGCCGACATCGTGCTTGTGGCCTCCAACCCCTTGAGCACTCAAGATGATGTGGCAGCCTCTCTGGTAAAAGATTATGGGATCAAAGTATTGGCAATCAAGGGAGAGGATCATAAGAGCTACTATTCTCATATTTTTGCCGCTTTGCACCATGCGCCTCATTTGACCATGGATGACGGGGCGGATGTAGTTTCAGCGATTCATAAGCAGCCTGAGAAATATCTCCAAAATATCATCGGCGGCACCGAAGAAACAACGACGGGCGTGATTCGTTTGCGCAGTCTTGAAGCTCAGCGGAAGCTTTTATATCCGATTGTTGCCGTCAACGATGCGGATACCAAACATTTTTTTGACAATCGTTATGGAACAGGGCAGTCCACCATGGATGGGGTGATCCGAGCGACCAATGTTCTGATTGCCGGTGCCACGGTGGTGGTGGCGGGTTATGGCTGGTGCGGACGTGGGGTGGCTTCGCGAGCCAAGGGTCTTGGTGCGAACGTTATCGTGACTGAAATCGATCCTCTACGAGCTCTGGAAGCTGTGATGGATGGGTATCAAGTCATGCCGATGGGTCAAGCCGCCAAGCTGGGCGATGTTTTTGTCACGGTGACGGGCAATAAAAGCGTCCTTCGAAAAGAGCATTTTATGGCGATGAAAGATCGGGCCATTGTTTGTAACTCTGGCCATTTTGACGTGGAGATTGATGTTGCCGAGCTTCGAAAGATTTCCAAAAAAATCCGGCCTTTGCGTGATTTTGTCCAAGAATATACATTGCCTAACCAAAACAGGATCTATCTTTTGGCGGAGGGCCGCCTGGTCAATCTCGGAGCCGCGGAAGGACATCCGGCGATGGTGATGGATATGAGTTTTGCCAATCAAGCGCTTGCCAGTGAATGGGTGGTTTCCAATCATAAAACGCTTGAGAAAAAAGTATACCGCGTGCCTTTAGAAATTGACCGAGAGATTTCCCGCATCAAATTACAGTCGATGAAAGTAGCAATCGACAAGCTTTCCAAGGATCAGGAAAAGTATTTGGCTGCCTGGGAGGTTGGTACTTAAGTTTTTAGGAAGTATTTTTGATCAGGTAAATCCCTACCATCGCGAAGAGAAGATTTCCAAACCACGCGGCAAACGCGGGGGGAAGATAGCTTCCTTTTCCCAGAGCTAAGCTCATCGAAACAATCCCGTAGTAGAGAAGCACCAGTGCAAAACTTGTCCCGATTCCCATAGCAATTCCTCCACGGCCTGTTTTCATGGCCAGCGGCGCCCCGATCAAGATGACGATAAAACTGACAAAGGGGAATGAAATCTTGTAATGAAGGTCCACGGATAACTTTTGGATCAATTTTCGACTGGCACTTCCTAGATGCCCGATATGCTCTTTGAGTTCCTTGGAATTCATAAACTCGATTTGAGAACCTTCGTGAATAAAATCCCGCGGTTTCTGGTTTAAAGGAAAATCCATTTTTTCAGAAAAGGCGGGATTGCCGATAATCTCTCCGCGACGATTGATGCGGTATTGAATGACATCATAGAAAGTCCATTTATCTTTTTCATAAACAGCCTTTTTGGCTTTGATGCTAGCCTGATAGGCTTCTCTCATATTATTTTCAAAAATCACAACGTCATGAAGGGTTTGGGTCGATAACTGAAACTCTCGGGCGTAAATCATGCGGTCATCTTTCCCGTAAAGGGTGACTTTGTTTAATGCGCGATCCTCAAAGTCATTTTTCCCTTTCTTAATGAGTCCTTCCATGATCGAGGCAGAAGTCAGGGAAGAGCGGGGGACCACCATTTCGTTGATTAGAAGGACGGTAAAGCTGATCAAGATACCCACAAAAAAATAAGGAAGGAGGATATGAAAAGCACTGATGCCACTAGCTTTCAACGCGATGATTTCATTGTGTTTGCTTAAAGACCCAATTACAAATAGAACTGAGACTAGGCAGGCAATGGGCACCACTTGAACCAGAATGGTTGGTATAAAATAACTATAATACGAGAAAATAACTGAAGGCGAGACCCCTTGCTTTAAAAATTCATCCAGGTTGGCAAACAGATCAATGATGATAAATAAAATTAAAAAAACAGCCAGACAATACAATAAGGTATATACAAAATTGCGGATGAGATAGCGGTCTAGGATGCGCATTTTTTTAAGTCTTCACCGTTTTATTCAATAGGAAAAGCCCGATACCACCAATCACTAGATTGGAAAATTGAAGTCCCAAGAATGGGTGCACGAGTCCTTTTTGGGCCAGGGCTTTACCACCGATCAGAAGCATCCAGTAAGCGGTCATGAGTAAAAGACTGATCACAAAGCTGACAGACCGATGACTTCGTCGCGTGGTAATCCCCAAAGGAATTCCAATCAAAAGAAAGGAGATACTAGATAGAGCCAAAGCCACTTTATTATGTATTTCGGCGGACAGGGGGTAGGTGGCTTTGATCCCTTCTTCTCCCAGGCTTTCGATTTCATTTCTTAGTTCACGGATGGACATATCTTTGGGTTTTTTTCCCAATTTTTCAGTCTCTTTGATGTCCGATAGATTGAGCGGGAAGTCATAGGTTTTAAAATTGATGGTATAAAACTTGGCCGGGTCTTTGGCGTCCGGTTCATCGCTGGTGCCTTGGATCAGGCGAAGCTTGATAATGCCTTCTTCAGGTAGGGAGATCAGCTCACCTTTTTGAGCGGTGATGGTGCGAGTCGGTCTGCCTTCTTGGGGCTGGTAGATGCGGATCCCCTTAAGCTTGTTTTTATCGATTTCATAGATAAAAATGACAAAATTTTTAAATTTCTTGATAAAAGTGCCTTCTTCCAGAGCCGCTGCGGGGTTTTCAATCCCGATCCGCTTAAGGAGAACCCGGTAGCGATAATGGGTGGAAGAGGCCAGTTGGTCGGAGAGAATCAATGTCAGGAGTGATAAAACAACAACGGTAAAAAAAAGAGGTTTTGCGATCTTCAAGAGGCTGATGCCGCTGGCACGCATGGCCATGATCTCATTGTCGTAGGAGAGTTTTCCAAAAAGCGACAAGGTTCCGATAAGCACAGACATAGGGATGATGAAAGTTAGCACAAAGGGCAGGGAGTACCAGAGAAGTTTTAACACGAGAAAAATATTTACTGATTTATTAAAAATAAAATCAGCCATCTGGACCAGGCCGCGTCCCAAAAGAAACAAGAGAATAAAAGCGCCAATCGAGAATAGGAATGGGGAGAAGAACTCCAGGATGATGTGGTTACGCAGGACTCTCATTTTTTATAATCCCCGTGCGACGGTTAACACGGTCACGGTGCTCGCACCCGCGGTGTGGAGGGTTTTGGCGCACTCGGAGGCGGTGAAGCCGGTGGTCAGGATATCATCCACCAGCAGGATGTGCTTACCCAGAAAAGGGTGATTGGCTTGAACCCGAAAAGAGCCTTCGATGTTGGCCAGGCGCTCACGTTTGTTGAGGAGGGACTGATGTTGTTTGGAGAGTTTTTTGGTCAAAAAGTGACTAAAATCCGGTTTTTGAATCTGCTTGGCCACCGCCTTGGAAAGAAGTGTTGACTGATTAAAACCCCGCTCTCTTTGCTGGAGAGCCTCCATGGGGACGCCGACCAGGCAGTCTATTCCTGAAGTGTCTAGGTGTTGATCGATAAAATCAAGGAGGGTCTGTGAGAAGAAATGACCCAGGGATCGTTGGTTTTTATACTTAAACTGCTGTAAGAGCTCTCGTGTTTTACCCTCATACAGAAGGGCAGAATAGGCTCTCTGATAAGAAGGTTGCTGATCTTGGCATTGTCCGCAGCGCTGTCCTTCGGCGGCAGAGCCTCTACCGCAGACGATGCAGAAGGGGGGCCATATCTTAAGCAGGGCGGAGTGGCATTTTTTGCAAACTCCCAAGCGATCAGTCCAAGGCAATAGCTCGTCACAAGTCTGACAAATTTTTGGGAATAAAAGAGAGGAGGTGACCTCCAAGGCAGTTTGTATCATGGGGTTAATATAACATAGGCTCGATGTTATAATAAAGGCTATGTCCAAAAGTCTATTGGCCGCTCAAGCTCTCCAAAACCTCCCCGGTTTTTTAAAACACTTGCGTCAAGAGGTCCTCCAATGGAAGGCACCTATTGTGGGGACTTTTGCTCAAGGGCCGCAGGCGCCTTTTAAAGTCCTTATTTCTACGCTGCTTAGCCTACGCACCAAAGATAAGACCACGGAAGAGGCTAGTCATCGGCTTTTTAAAAAGGCCCAGACCCCACAAGCTCTGGTCCAGTTAACGGCTACTGAGATTGAGAAGCTGATTTATCCGGTAGGATTCTATCGTACGAAGGCTAAGAACCTTTTGGCGGTTTGCCGGGTGCTGATTGACCAATTTGGAGGGGAGGTCCCTTCGGATCTTGAAACGCTTTTGACTCTCAAGGGTGTGGGTCGAAAAACGGCCAACTTGGTGGTAACCGTGGGTTTTGGGAAGCCTGGAATTTGTGTGGATACGCATGTGCATCGCATTTCCAACCGCTGGGGACTGGTCAAAACGCGCACACCCGATGAAACGGAGATGGCTTTAAGAAAAGTTTTACCCAGAAAATTTTGGATCGAGTACAACGACCTTCTTGTTTGCTTTGGTCAAAACCTTTGTCAGCCCGTTTCTCCTCTTTGCAGTCAGTGCAAACTCCAAAACCTTTGCCCAAGACTCGGGGTCAAATTCAGTCGATAAATCAAACCAAAAGTGCTACACTAATTTTTTAAATTTTATCTAAAACCATACAAAAAATAGGTTGATTCAATGAAAAGAGCTCTGATTACAGGAGTGACCGGACAAGACGGATCTTATCTGGCGGATTTTCTTTTGGAAAAAGGTTACAAAGTTTATGGCATCATCCGTCGTGCGAGCCAAATCAATACTTCTCGGCTGGATCATCTCTACGAAGAGCCTCAGATTGTCAACAAGCGTTTGGAGCTTGTCTACGGAGACATGAACGATGCTAGCTCCATCAACCGTATTTTACGCACGGTCCGTCCGGATGAGATCTATAACTTGGCGGCCCAAAGTCATGTCAAAGTCAGCTTTGAAATCCCTGAGTACACAGCAGAGGTCACCGGACTTGGGTGTCTACGAATTCTGGAAGCGATCGTAGAGTCGGGGATCAAGACCAAGTTTTATCAAGCTTCTTCTAGTGAGCTTTTTGGACGCACGACCGTGGTTCCCCAAAATGAAAATACACCTTTTGCACCCTGCAGCCCTTATGCGGTCGCCAAATTATTTGCTTACTGGACGACCAAAAACTACCGGGAGGGTGCGGGGATTTTTGCCTGCAACGGGATCTTGTTTAATCACGAGTCTCCTCGGCGTGGAGAGACTTTTGTGACGAGAAAAATTACAATCGCTGTGGCTAAAATTAAGAAAGGCTTACGAGACAAGCTCTATTTAGGAAATATGGATGCGAAGCGGGATTGGGGCTATGCCAAGGATTATGTCGAGGCGATGTGGCTGATGCTGCAACAAAAAAAGGCGGATGATTTTGTCATCGCGACCGGTGAAACACACACGGTCAGAGAATTTGTGGAAGAAGCTTTTAGTTATGCTGGATTGGATTGGAAAAAGCATGTTCGGATCGACAAGCGTTATTTTCGTCCTTTGGAAATTGACGTGTTGCATGGGGACTGTTCCAAGGCCAAGAAAAAACTAGGATGGAAGCCTAAGACAAGTTTTAAAGAGCTTGTGCGAATTATGGTGGATGCGGACATGAAGGCGGTTGAATCGGGTCAGTTGTGACAAAAACAGCCATCGTAGGATTGGGGTATGTAGGGCTTCCACTGGCGCTTCAATTTGTCCGCTCCGGAGTTTCTGTTTTGGGTTTGGATATTGATCCGGACAAAGTTATCTCCCTAAACAAGGGAAAAAGTTATATCCAGCATATTCCGGATCTTGAGATTGCGGAAGCCCTGGCCGCTGGGCGCTTTCAGGCTTCCTGTGATTTTTCAAAAGTTTCTGAAGTGGGAGCCGTCATTATTTGTGTCCCCACTCCCCTCAATAAAAATCGTGAGCCGGATATCTCTTATATTTTAAAAACAGGGGAGGCGATTGCGCCTCATCTGCGCCGTGGCATGATTGTGGTGCTTGAATCTACCACGTATCCGGGAACCACGGATGAGGATTTAAGAAAAGTACTCGAAAAGGGGTCGGCGCTTAAAGCGGGTGTTGATTTTAACCTGGCTTTTTCGCCGGAGCGAGAGGATCCCGGAAATCCTTTGAGCCGTGTCGGAGATATTCCGAAGGTGGTGGGTGGACTGACTCCTCAATGTCTTGAAAAAACCAAAGCGCTTTATGAACAGGCGATTAAAAAGGTAATCCCTGTTTCTTCTTGCCGGGCGGCGGAAGCCACCAAGCTTCTTGAGAATATTTTCCGCAGTGTTAACATTGCTTTGGTCAATGAGCTCAAAGTGATTTATGCGGCGATGGGTATCGATATCTGGGAAGTGATTGAAGCGGCCAAAACCAAACCTTTTGGCTTTATGCCCTTTTATCCGGGGCCGGGTCTTGGGGGGCATTGCATTCCCATCGATCCTTTTTATCTAGCCTGGAAGGCACGTGAGTATGGGAAGCCGACACGATTTATTGAGTTGGCGGGAGAGATCAATACTGCGATGCCTGAGTATGTGGTCAATCGTCTGGCGGAAGCACTCAACAGTCGTAAAAAAGCAATCAATGGAAGCCGGATTCTTTTGATGGGACTGGCTTACAAGCCCGATGTGGATGATATGAGAGAGTCGCCGACTTTTGTGTTGATGGATCTACTGAAAGCCAGAGGAGCCCAGGTTGATTATTTCGATCCTCATATTCCAGTGATCAAACCCACGCGTGAGCATGCGCAGTGGGCGGGTTTAAAGTCTGTGGTCTGGAGCCAAGCCAATATTTCAAGTTATGATGCTGTTTTGATTTCCACGGCGCATCGACAGGTCTCGTACGAGCAGCTTTTTTTGTGGGCAGAGTGTATTGTGGATACCCGTAACGTGATGAAAGGTTCTTTGGCAGTCCCGGGAAAGGTTTTTAAAGCCTAATGGAAAAAGACGAGCGCCCTTGGGGAAAATATGAAGTGTTATGTGAAGCTCCGGGGACCAAGACGAAGCGGATTGAAGTCTATCCCGGAAAAAGATTTAGCTTACAGAAACATTTGAAGCGAGCTGAAAAATGGATTGTGATGACCGGCCAGGGGATCGCCACTGTCGGTGAACAACAAGTGAAGGTAGGTCCCGGATCTTTTGTGGATGTTCCTTGCGGGCAAACTCATCGTATGCATAATATTGGGGAAACCCCTCTAGTGATTATTGAAGTTCAGTTTGGTAGCTACCTAGGAGAAGATGATATTGTACGATTCGAGGACGATTTTGGCCGAGCATAGTAATCTGCTGAAAAAAACCAATCTCTTTTTTATTTTTTTAATTATCTCAGTAGCTTTTTTATCGGGCTGCGCGAAGCCTGCGATGAGGACTTCGAGTACTTATTTTGCTCCCCCGACTCAAGTGATCCCACCCTCCCAAGGTTTTTACCACACCATCCAGAAGGGGCAGACTCTTTATTCCATCTCAAAGATTTACCGGGTGGATTTGGAAACGATTAAACGAGCCAATCGTATTTATGATCCTAGTTCTTTGGAAGTCGGACAGAAACTTTTTATTCCGCAAGCGGTGGCTTATACCTCCGGGCGGTCGTGGACTGGAGGGGCCGGTCCCGTTAGCTTTGACCAGGCTTTGCGGATTATTGGGCCCAGGAAAAATACTTATTTTTGGAAAACAATCACGGTGCATCATAGCGGGACGCGCCAAGGCAGTGCTCGCAGCTTTGAGCGGGATCATAAGCGTCGTAAGATGGGTGGGCTTTTTTATCATTTTGTCATTGGCAATGGCACTTCGACCGGGGATGGAGAAATTGAGACAGGGTTTCGGTGGCGGCGTCAAATCAAGGCCAATCGGCCTTATGACATCCAGATTTGCTTGGTAGGAAATTTTGACAATCAGGAGGTTTCCTCGGCTCAGATGAACTCTCTGGTCAATTTGATCCGTGCAATTCAACAGGAATATCGAATCTCCACCGGCAATGTGCGCCAGCACTGCGATATTCCGGGGAAACACACGGATTGCCCAGGAAAAAGATTTCCTTTTAGCCGCCTTCTATCGGCTTTATAATTCAAGTACTGCTTTGGGTGTTGCGATGGGTCCGGGCCGACTGTCCGTACAGTCGGCACTTCGCTTCGGCCTTGACGGCCTTTGCGTCGCCGCTGCGGTTTCCCGTCGCATCCT
>CAZCDB010000002.1:0-37375 GCA_964497635.1 uncultured Planctomycetia bacterium
TAACTAATAATTAATCTTTATTAGAAATGATTAATTTAGTACAATCTTATAAGGAACAGATTTATTGATTCAACGAAACTCCAGAGGGTATTGGAATGCTCCAAAAAAGACGCCATGCTTGATCGAAGCTCGGATATATCTGAGCGTAAAAACTTAAAAGACTTGCAACAGACTCCAACGCGGCCGTTAGCTAATAAAAAAATAATGCGCGCTGCCAAAGAAGATCTTTTATTTTCCTATTGTGTGCTCCCAGGAGATGTTGATCAATTTAAGCACATGAGCTTTGCCAATTATGTGAAGCTTATGTTCGATGCTTCCGACACTCTTTTTGTTAAAAACCTGGGAAATAATTTTCAAGAACAGTGGATGCCAAAGCTTAAGTATGCCTCGTTGCAATTTAAAAAGCAGACTCAAACGGGGGATCGGATTGCTATTCTTCCAAAGGTTAGAAAGTTGGGCGACAAAATAGCGCTTGAGAATCACTACATCATCAATCATGAGAAAGATGACGAAGATATTGCAGCAACAGGACTTATGATTTTTGATTTTGTGAGTCTGGGGGGTAAAAAACCTAGTTTTAGTGATCTCGTTATCCAATTGAGCAAGGGCATTAATTTTGAGAATAGTGACGTTGATGAGGTTGCGGAAATAAATGTTTTTCAGAAACAACAAGCAGCCAATATTTATTTATACGACGCCATCAAGGTCTATTTTAAACACACGGATTATTATGGGAATTTACACCATTACTATTTTTTTGAGTGGACAAGCCATGTGAGAGAGTCATTCTTCTCAGAAAAATGTAAGGACTTCCAGGGAATTTTAAAAAGCAATATTGCCATGATGACAACCAAGATTGAACTCGAGGTTTTTGATGAAAGTCAGTTTTCGGATGAAATTATCGCCCAACTCTCTGCACAAAAAGTAAAAAAAGTGAGCTGTGATCTCATCATCAATTTTTTTAACAAGCGTCTAAACAAGGTTGTGGCTACGACAAAACACGCCCTCGTGTTTGCAGATCAAAAAACGCACAAATTTTGTTTGATTCCTGATTCTCTTAAGCCAGCCATGCTCGAATATTCAGAGCCCTGAACATTTATGGAATCAATAGAATGAGCTTGTATTTATCCGCTCTTCAATTTCTTCCGATTTACCTCATTTTTTTAATCGCAGGGCTTATTGAGCGAGTTTCATCTACATTTAAGAGAAATCAAAAAAAATCCATTTATAAAATGTCTAAGTACTGGTTTTTAGTTCCGTTTCTGACCTATGTAGGTTTAATCTTAATTTCAATTTTAGAATTTTTTATAATGTTTAAAAGTATCAATTTAGTAGTTAGCATAGCGGGTTTTTTTATTTTCTTTTCTGGTGTTGGTCTGAGGCGTAGCGCAATTGCTAGCCTTGGAGATAATTGGAGTGTATATTCCGAGGTGAGGGAAGGCCAGGTTATTCAAACGGATAAGATTTATAAGAGGCTTAAACACCCCTATTACTTGGCCGTTATGTTGGAATTGGTAGGGGCAAGTTTGATAGCAAATGCCTTTTTTTCTGCTGTTTTGGTTTTTGTTGTTCAAGGACCTCTTCTTCTTGTGCGCATTTATTTAGAAGAAAAAATGCTTAAGACTTATTTTCCTGATGTTTATGAGCAGTATGCAAAAGGAAAACTGTTCTAACGATGCCTCCGTTTGCGGTAGCCGGATTTTTAACCGCAGTTTCTACATTGTCCCTTGCTTTATTTGCATTTTTCCGTAGCAAACAATCCAACCTAACAAAACTATTTTTCTTTTACTCTCTAAGCATAGCTGAGTGGAGTTTTTTTACAGCTCTGCATTCAACTGTCAGCTCGGAACAATTATCTTTTTTTTCAGCCAAGGCAATGCATGTTGGAGTTTTTTTTATCCCCATCCTATTCTTCCATTTTGTTTTAGAAACATTATCTTTAGTTAGTTCCTATAAAAACAAACTTAATTTTGGATATTTTATTTGTTTTGTTTTTTTAGCTTTAAACTTTGCGACCCCCCTGATTGTTCCTAGGGTAGTTCCAAAGCTTGGATATTTATTTTTTATGGATGGTGGATTTTTTTACCCAATATTGATTTTTTATTTTGTCGCATATGCTATTTACGGACTCATGCTTCTGATGAGATCGTATTCAACCTCGAGAGGGAATCGGAGGAACCAGCTCAAATATCTATTTTTAGGTTCTTCGGTGGGATATGTTTTTGGTATTTCATGTTTTTTACCGGTTTACAATGTCACCGTGTTTCCGTATCCCTACGGAAGTTTTGCGATCGTTATCTACGTTGTCATAATGGCATACGCAATTTTTAAATACCGACTCATGGACATGACTGTTTTTACCATCCGAGGTATTTCATTTTTATTGGTTTATTGTTTTGTTTTGGGAATCCCGTTTTGGATAGGATTTCAATTTCTCGGAAAAGGTCCTTGGGTCGTGCCTATTTCGATTATGGCAATTTTTGCGACTGCAGGTCCTTTTCTTTATAATTACATTCGCCATCGCGCAGAAGAAGTGGCGATGAAGGACCAGCGTCGCTATCAACAAACACTTTTGCACGTATCGCGTAGCATGACTCTAATCAAGGATTTAAACCAACTGCTTAAGCTTATTGTTCATGTTGTGACCAGAACAATAAAAATAAACAATGCATTTCTCTTTCTGTTGGACAAAGAAACCAATATTTATTCACTAAAAGCATCGAGATACCAAAATGAGAATTTGAACAAAAAAATTTTTGATTCCGAAAATCCTATTGTTAAACAACTTTTATTAACAAAGACAGCCCTTGTTTATGATGAGCTTAAATCTAGCTTGCATCATGATGCTAAGGACGCCAATATTCGGAATATTGAATGTTTGATGGAAGAGCTTGAAATAGCGGTGATTGTGCCATCTTTCGTGAAAGATTTCTTGATTGGTTTTTTAGCGCTGAGTGATAAAAAAGATGGCCGAATGTATACTCATGATGACTTGAATGTTTTCGGCGTCTTGGCCAACCAATCGGCTTTGGCCATCGAAAACGCGATTTTTTATAGGGAGCAAGGCAAGACGCTGGCTGAGAAATTCCACGAGCACAAAGTGTGGTCGATTGGGAAAATGGGCTCGGGGGTGGGGCATCAGATCAACAATCGTTTTCAGAGCCTGGTGTATGCGGCGGATGCGGCGCGGATGATTTATTTGCCGAAGATCAAAAATAATCTGACCACGCCGGAGGCTCTTGCGTCCATGCAAGATCTGGAAGAGGCGCTTCAGACTTTTTCCAATGAAGCGGTGCATGGAAGTGAGATTGCTGTGGCGTTGACCAATTTTTCGAGAAAATCGCAGGATTTTAAGGCGGTGGATTTGGAGCAAGTGGTGAAAGGCGCTCTCAACTTGCTCTCATGCAAGTTTAGAACCGAGGAGCTTCATCTCCAGATTCAAGGGCCACAAACCAAAGTCATGCTCTTGGGGAATCTGGCGATTCTGCAGGATATTTTCATGAATATTTTTGATAATGCCCATGACGCCCAGACGATGAGAAGGCAAAAAATAGAAAAGGGTGAGCTTCCTTCCGCCGATGCTTTTGTCAGCCGCACACAGATCAGAACGGAGCTGGATGCCAGACAGTCCACCTGGGTGATTGACATCGAAGACAATGGGATTGGTATGACGGAGGAAGAGCTCAATCAGATGTTCATCCCCTTTTTTACGACAAAGGCTACGACGGAAAAGGGGACGGGTCTTGGAATGAGTATTATCAAGCAGATGGTGGATGCCCACAAAGGAACGATAAATATCTTCTCCAAATATGGGGAAGGGACTAAAATACGACTCACATTACCTAAAGCGAGCGAAAACACTGAAAGGATAGATTAGATGCCCACGCCCAAAAAAGTACTCATCGTTGACGATGAGGTGACACTGACAAAATTTGTCTCATTGGCTCTTTCTGAGATGGGCTATGAAACGGTGGTGGCCAACTCCGGTAGGGACGCGCTCAAGGCGATCCGAGAAAAATATTTTGATATGATCCTTCTGGATTTGAACATGCCCGAGATTGACGGGATTCATGTGGCCAAGGTTTCAAAAGAGTGCCGTCCGGAAACAAAGATCATCGTCGTGACCGGCCGCAAAGAGGAATACCGGGACCAGCTTAAAACCATCCAAGTGGACGAGGTGATTCAAAAGCCCGTCATGCTCAATGAACTTACCAAAAGAGTCCAAGGAATCTTGGGCGCCACTCCTGTCCTCCCAAGACCCATCGCCACTAGCGGGACGCCTAAAGCCAGAATCCTTTATCTGGACCGCAGCGATATCGTTTTTACCAATCTTTTTGCGCCTTTTATCAAACAAAAAAATGAAGCCAAGGAAGCGCAGTACGAGCTTTCTTTTGCGGATGACCGAGACAAGGCGACGACGCTGGCTAGGCTTTCTTTGCCGCATATTATTTTTATCACCACGGAGATGATCGCAGAAAATCCCGGAATTCTTGGCGAGGTCCAGGCGGCTGAGCAAATCCCGCTGGAGATTGTTGTCCATGGAAAAGAACTCTATTCCAAGAGCCCCGACGAGTTGGGTTTTGACCGCAAAAAGGTCACCGCGATCGAAGGCGGCTTCTACGACCTCGACTATCCCAAGCGTCTTGAAGAAAAAGCCAAAGAGATTTGCTTGCGATACGGGTTGGTGAAGAACTAGCATGATGTCCGAGATTTTTCCTGGGTATAATTTTAGAAGTTAGCGAAAGCTAGCATATTTAATAGTAAGACAGCTCTCCCATACAATTTCAAGCAAGAGTTTATTTTGACTCAATTTTCGTTGATTTGTTGGTTGAAAAGGTAGTCAAGCACCAGATAGAATACGCCTATCATGAAGTTGTTTTTCCCCAAAGCCCTCACGGTTATTTTCTTTTCAATTTTTATTTTGGAAGGTGCTTCGGCCATGGCGTATTCCGCCAGGGCTGGACGTTATTTTTTCCCTGAAGAAGAGAGTTTTTACTCGGAGCGAAATGGACGCCGTTATTTTCATCAGACGCTCGCAATGCCCAATGACCCCTATTACTCAACCAAAGGATCACTCTATTCAGGTTATTCCCAACTAGAAGATTTGTGGGGTGTTAAGCTTTTGAATTCTGAAGCGGCTTGGGGTTTTACTCGGGGCGCCGGCATTGTGGTGGCTGTGGTGGATAGCGGTGTTTCTCTAAATCATGCGGATCTTCAGGATAATATTTGGATTAACCAAAGAGAAAAAAATGGAATTGTTGGTTTTGACGATGACGGGAATGGATTTATTGATGATATCAATGGTTGGGATTTTGTAAATGATGACAAAGATCCTTCTGACCTTGATGGTCATGGCACTCATGTCGCCGGGATTATAGGAGCGTTAAAAGATAATAATCGGGGCATTGTTGGCATTGCTCCGGAAGCGGATATTATGGCGGTTCGAGTGTTGGATGCTTCTGGCGGGGGCTCTTTCAGCGATGTTGCTCAAGGGATTCGCTACGCTGCTTTTATGGGAGCTAGAGTGATCAATCTTTCTCTGGGAAGCTCTATCGTCGGTTTACCCACCAGTGATATCAATCTTCTTTTGGATGCGATTCGTTACGCACGCACACTCGGATCCATTGTGGTAGCAGCCGCCGGAAATTCAGGCGAAGATATTGCCAACCAAGTACCCGCTCGGTTTGATGAGGTGATATCGGTGGGGGCTCTGCGGCACTCTTATGATATTTTTTACGGGAGCGGAGCGCTTGGGAGAGCGAGATTTTCGGAGAGGGGGGAGGAGTTGGATTTTATGGCCCCGGGAACAGATATTTTATCTCTGGCTGCCGGGCTGTTTACGTATACCGGGTACAAGAGGTTTTTTGACGGTACTTCCTATTATTCGGCTGCTGATGGGACATCGATGGCAGCTCCAATGGTCTCTGGGACCATTGCTTTGCTTTTGGCTCAAAATCCATTCCAAAGTTTTAATGACATCTATCGACGCCTTCAATATTCTTCCACAGATCTTGAAGTCAGTGGTTTTGACAACAACACTGGTTGGGGTATTGTGAACCCTTTTAAAGCACTCTCTGAGGATTATTATGACGACGGAAAAGTTAAGCTACGCTTTTTAGCGCAACCTGATGCCTATGATATCGTGCGCAAAGCATATGATCCGCTTGGCAACCTGATCAATCAGTTTGATCGGAATGGCAATCGAGCTGTTTTTGAGGTTGATTCTTTGACCAACAAAGTTCTCCGCGTTTTTTTCTATGATGCTCAAGGAACACTTCAGCGAACCAATGAATATTATGAGGATGGGGTCTCTATTCATTTAAGGATTCTTGCGAATAGTTATGTTTTAGAATACGCCCCGTCAGGTTTGTTAAGCAAAAAGACTTTCTTGAATGGAGATACTGTCCTCTACTACCCAAGCGGGAATCGCAAAACATTCTCAGAGCTTTCGACCGGCAGGACTGAATCTTATTTGGATGAAAATTTTTATGGCCTAGACGTTGATGGTCAAGGCCGGGGTCGTCTGCAGGCTATAGTCGCACCGGGCGACCAAGAAACCCGTATCCTTGAATACTGGCCATCCACCGATAAGGTCAAGAAACAGGCGTTGTACATTTCCGGAAGCCTTCAAAAAACTCTGGAATTTTATCTCTCGGGAGCTTTGTTCAAAGAGACGCTTTTTTCAAACGAGTTTAGAACTTATTATGAAAATGGAACTCTTCAAAGCTTCTATGATCCAACGGTACGTACTTTATACGAATATTCCGTGAACGGTGGGCTTGCAAAAACTACAGAGTATTTTTCTACCGGCATTATCAAAAAAATCCGCCTAGCATCTCCGGATAGCACAGGGATTGTGCAGTATGATTATTACGAGTCTGGCCAAGCAAAAACTTTGACTTATGAGAATGGTGATTTTTACGAAGTTTACCAGAGTGGAAACTATAAAAGCTTTACTTACGGTGGTGGAACTGTCCGCTGGGAGTATTACGATGAAAATTTTTATGGCACCGATTCTCGCGGTTTTGGAAATGGTCGCTTGAGTCGCACGATCAATATTTTACCCGATACAACAGAAGAGTACCGTTACCTTGAATATCGACAAGGAACGGATACTGTAAAGATCTATGAAGTTTATCTGTCCGGAGTTTTTACCCAGCGGGTTGAATTGTATGAGAACGGAGTGTCTAAAAGCAAGGTGACGCTGCCAAACGGGGATATTCGCGGGTATTATTTAAACGGGAATCATAAGAGCTTTTATGCCGCACTCTCTGGTTTGTACACGGAGTACTATGATGATCAGTTTTACGGTAATGACGCAGAGGGGTCGGGTCTTGGGCGCAAATTCAAAGAGATTTATTCCAATGGGGATGAGATCAGATTTTTGACCTATTGGAACGGGACGGATACTTCTAAAACAAAGGAGTTTTATCGGTCCGGTGTTTATATTAAAACGGTCGAGTATGACCGTAACGGAATAACAGAGAAGAAAATTATTTTGGCTAACGGGGATGAATATGAATATTATTTTTCTGGGAACCTAAAAAGCTCGATTATTTCTGACGTTTTTCATGAATATTTGGATGAGAATTTTTATGGAAAAGGTCCTGATGGGCATGGAAAAGGAAGGCTTTCAAGGAAGATAGAGGGATACACCGAGACGATATATAAAAAATACTTCAGCCGCACCGATATAGCGGAAACGATCGAATACTATGAAGTGGGTGCCCTTATTCTTACGGAGACTTACAACTCTTATGGTCAACTGACCAAGGCTCTTAATACTGACAGATCCTATCAGATCTTCGAATACCGTCCGGCCGTCGGGAGAGCCTTGCCAAAATTGAAACAATACCGCGAATACAGCGCTAGCGGTAAATTGATCGCCAATGGTGATTACGACGTGTCCGGCAGGCCCACCAAAGTGGTCAACTATATTGAGGATGGAGCCCGCCTGCTTCTCCAGATTGACACGGCGTATGTCTACAGCTCTAAAACTTACACGGTAAAAAATATCAGGTATGATTACTCGTCGGAGGAGGGGGCGCCTCTTAGGCTTGTAGGCGTGACTGAAGAGAATTATCTGACGGATTATGAATTTGAAGATTATTGGAAAAGTTTGACTTCCAAAAGGACAACCACTTATGTTTATAACGCTTCCAACCGGCGGTTTACCGAAACTACGGAGGAGTTGACGTATTATTATGATCTTCGCTTTGCCGGTGGGGAAATACTCAAAACAAATAAGTTTACTTCTTACGAATTGAACCCGTCCGGCACGCATATGCGCCAATTTTATTCTTTGGATGCATCTTATCAGCCAGACGGGAGCACGGTGATTAATTCTGAAGAGAAGTATTGGTTTTATCATGACAATGGACGCATGAGTAGATACGAAGTCATTGGGATTAAAAATGGACTTCTTAGCTCCAAGAAAATTTATACCTACGATACGCGTGGGCGCTTGACTGAGATCCAAACTTTTACTTTCTACGTGAGCGGTAATATCAAGACTGAGAATCTTGCAATATCAAGAGTGACCTTTGAATACAAAGATGAGGATTTTAATGGTGAGGGTAAGGGTCGACTTGCTAAAAAAACAAACCCGGATGGATCTTACGAAGTCTATTTCTATCAAGGGAATACCGATACATTGGCAATGATTGAGTATTATAGGAGAAGTGGCTCACGATACCGTGTGGATCGTTTTGGAGTCAGTGGTGCGGCCAGCGCGAGTGGATTGGAGTCTGCTGCGTTTGGTGGAGAGGGCTATTTTGAAATGCAAGCCGAGAAAAATGGGTACCGGCAAGAATCTTTTTCCTCGCCTATAAACAAAGACCCGCTTTTTAATGCCTCAGGAAAAATTTAATACCTCATTTGCCATTCGTTGACAGGAACCCGGGCTAAATGTATGATCATCAGATAACCGGGGAGATTTGACCCACAAAGAGATAGGAAAAAGACAGACATGAAAAAAATTACCTTTGCCTTGTTGTTCTTAAGTTTATTGGCTTCGCCCCTTGTTTATGCCGCGCCTGATCGTGTCGGAAAAGCGGATGTGGGGATCAATGTTTCCGGAGCTTTTCCCAGTGATAGCGAATCCAGTGGAGGGGCCCAGGTGACGGGTTCTATGTCCTACGGAGTCAATTCTTGGGCGGCTCTTGGTTTCTCGGTGGGCTGGGTGGGCACTAGCATCGATAGCGCGACTTCTTCCGGTATCACGATTGAGGAAGCCGATGTGAGCGGTATTCCTATCTTTGGTGAACTCATTATCCGTGTTCCCAACAACTCTCCTGTTGTGCCTTATGGTGTATTTGGTTTAGGGACGGTGATCTGGGATGTCGATGACACAACCGCGACGGGTGGTCTCAATATCGAGACAGACGTTGATAGCGCCTTGGCGGTGAAGCTAGGCGGTGGTATCGATTGGTTCATCAATGAAAATTGGATTGCAAACCTTGAGGCCGCTTATGTGTTTAGCAACCCTGATGGCGATGTTACTGTCAGCGGAGGGGGTGCTAGCGTAACGGTTCCCGGTGAAGATTTAGATTTTGATTATTGGACTGTTGGAGGTGGGCTTAAGTTTGTATTTTAATTCTACCCTAGCAACAAAATATAAAAACCCGAGTTCAAAGCTCGGGTTTTTATATTTATTTTGTATTTTCTCTCTCATCATTCTGGCCAGCCAGCCTCTTTTTGCTGCAGAAGTTTCCATCTCCTCCTCCCAACTAGAATGGAAATATCCTCCGATTAAGCTGGAATTGGCGGAGGCCAATTTAACTCCTGCGGAAAAAGATACCAAGCAGGAGCTTTTGCGTGGGTCGCAGGAGCTCGAAGGGAAACTTCATTCCTATGGCATGGTGTATGAGGACCCAAAACTTGCCGAGAAGCTTCAAAACCTTTTAAAGGTTGAAGATTTCGGCGAGAAAGCCAAAGGGTTTCACTTCCGGATTTACGTCCTAAAAGATCCGGCTCTCAATGCAATGACGACTCCTTCCGGATCCATCTACATTAATTCCGGTCTTTTGGCGGCCATGCAAGATTTTGATCAGCTGCGTTTGGTCCTTGCCCATGAAGTGCATCACATTCTCGATCAGGATATCGTGCATCAATTTAATAAGATCAAACAAGAAGTGGGGGCGCTGAAAGTTTTTCAGATCATCGCTGCGCCGGCGGTGGCCGTTGCGATCGGTCAGAGCGATTCGGGGACAGGCAAAGTGATCGCCAATGTGTACACCGCGGGGAGCCTTGCCGTCAATGTATCCTACACCTTGTCCGTGGCGGGTTACGGCAGAGGCAATGAAGACGAGTGCGATCAATTTGCCCTCAAAATTTTTAAAAACAAACATTACAACCTGGACAGCGCTCATGGTTTTTTCATGAAGGTGGAGTCGGAGTCGGATCGATTTGGGCAAGGGATTCATAGCCATCTTTTTGCCACGCATGATTCCGGAGAAAAAAGGGCAAAGCGCGTGGAAGAGCTCATGAAAGAAATTGGCTACCAACCCCAGAGCGGTTCTAAAAAAGTAGAAGACGATTACGATCTACTCACTCGCGATATTCGACTTGAAAATGCACAGCTCAATATCAAGTTGGGACGGGTTCAGCACGGCTTGGATGATCTGGAGAGATTGGCCAAGACTTTTCCTGAGGATCGCCAGGTGCTCAATCTGCAGGGCGATGCGTACGCAATGCTAGCTTCCAACCCCAAACTTCTCAAAGAAGAGCTCTCTTACAAAGAGTGGAAAAAACTTAAAATTTCAGATCTTGAAAAACAATCGGATGTTTGGAGAGCTCAGGCGATCACTTACTACGACCGAGCAATCAAAGCCGATGCTTCTTATGCGGATCCGCATCGTGGCAAAGCGCTTCTCATGGAGAATAAAGAAGAGTGGGAAAATGCGCTCAATCACTATCGTCGATATCTAGAACTAAAACCGGAAGCCAGTGATAAGCGTTATATCACGGCCAAAATCGATCGTCTTGAGAAAAAAAGGAGCAAGAATGAAAAACAATCTTAGACCTTTGAGTCTTGTCTGGACGATTCCTTTGCTGGCGTTTGCACTCGCCGGCTGTGCTACGGTCAAAACTCATCCTGAGTTTGCGGACCGTCAGGCCAAAATCCAGAAGATGGCGGTGTTGCCGCCGGAAGTGGAGGCGTATGAAGTGACTTTTAATGCGGGCAACAAGCCTCTTCCGGAATTGCAGGCGATTGTCAAAAACCACACCTCTTCCGCTTTGATTTCGGAGCTGCAGGCCAAGGGTTATGATGCTTCGAGCATTAAGATCGAGCAAAAAGATATCGATTCAGACCCGGCCTTAAGAAATGCATTTTTTGAAATGCAAACACTCTACAAAAAAGCAACCGAGGATATCGCCAAGGGCAAAAAGAGCCAATTTACCTACGATGTGGGATCCTCTCCCAACATTTTTGCCGACCGTTATCAAGCCAATGTGCTTGTTCTGACGCGTCAGGTGGCTTCTAAGCCCAGTGGTGGAGTTACGGCCGCGGAGCTTGTCACCACGACCGCTTCGATTGTCACGACAGCTCTTGTGGGTGTATCGGCGGGAGGTGGATTTACAGCGCCTCATACGCTAGTGACAGAGATTGCCATTATTGATGCGGATTTAGGAGATATTTTGTGGTACAACTTAGGACAAACGACGGAAAACTTTACCAAAGCGGAAAATCCAAAACCGGTTGAAAAACTAGTGAAGCAAATTCTAGGGTCTTTTCCGTCTCGAAAGGGCTAAACGGTTTAAACGCATGAAAAAAGCAGCGATCGGGGTTGATATTGGCGGGACCAGCGTCAAGCTTGGGCTTGTCGACGAAAAGGGGAAGATTCTCTTACGTGAGAGCTTTCTTACTCAAAATTTTTCGGGACGAGCGGCGCTCCTTGGTGAGATGCTTCGACGGATCCAGCTGATTTTGGCTCAGGCCAAGCAAAAAAAATACTCAGTGGCCGGAGTGGGGATTGGGGCGCCGGGGCCTGTGGATGTGGAGCGTGGCTTTGTTTACTTCTTTCCGAACATTCCTGGTTGGAAAAATACTCCGCTCAAAGCTATTCTTGAAAAACGTTTGAAGCTTAAAGTGCGACTGGATAATGATGCCAATGCCATGGCTTTGGCGGAGTATCTTTTTGGCGCGGGTCGCGGTTCGAAGGCCATGATTGCTCTCACCCTTGGTACGGGTGTGGGGGGTGGGATTGTTTTGGATGGGAAGCTGTTTCACGGCCCTCATTATTCGGCGGCTGAGATAGGACACCTTAAAATCAATGAAGAAGGGCCTCTGTGTGCTTGCGGGAATCAGGGTTGTATCGAGGCTTATGTGGGCAACGGTTATTTTGTCCGCGAGGTGCAAAAACGTTTAGCTGCTGGCGCCAACTCTAAGCTGACCCAATGGCTCCAACAAGGCCAGGAGCTGACACCCAAGCTAGTCCAAGACGCGGCCAAGGCCGGTGATATTTTTTCCAAAAAAATCTGGGAAGAGACGGGCAATCACTTGGGTTCGGCTCTCGCAGGCCTTGTCGACATCTTAGCTCCGGATAGGATTGTCATCGGGGGAGGGATCGCCCTTGGAGGCGAGATGATTTTTGCCCCCATCCGTCGGTCGATCGCTAAAAAAGCTTTCCCCATCGCTGCGCGTTCTGCTAAAGTAATGCCGGCGGGTTTGAGACAAGACGCAGGTCTTGTAGGGGCCGCGGCCCTGGCTCTCACCCAATAAAGCAACAAGCAACGGCTAACTTTCGAGGTTTCTAACTGGTTTATGTCTTTTCTAAATCGTAAAGTATTTCAGCTAGCCTTCTTTTTTCTATTTTCCTCGATTATTTTCTCTCCGACTCTCATGGCTCAGGAAGACAAGACCAAGCCGATTAAGATTCTTGGCGACACAGTAGAGTACTTTCAGGAAGAGCAGAAGACGGTAGGAACCGGTCACGTTAAAATTGATTATCAAGGTGCCGTGTTGGAAGCGGATAAAATCACCGTGTTTATGACGACGCGAAGAGCGGTGGCCGAGGGCCATGTGACACTGACACAAAAAGGCAGTGTGTTTAAGGGCGAACACGCCGAATATGATTTTGAAAAGAAAGTTGGCTATGTCAGCCAGATGAACGCGACAATTCCTCTTGCTACACCCCCCACGCAGACTCCTTCTTTACCTCCCGGAACTTCCCCGGAGTATTACGCCAAAATGGGACGTATCGAAAAAGTATCAGACAATCACTTTAAAGCGGTGGACACCTCGATCACCACTTGTTGCGGGGATAGTCCCTTTTATAAAATAGGTGCCAAAGAGATTGATATTTTCCCGGATGATAAGATTGTGATTCGCAATGCTCTGATGTATATCAAGGGAGTGCCGGTTCTTTTTATCCCCTATTTTGTCCAGCCCATGGTGGATTTTGACCGCTTGCCGGTGCAGTTGATTCCAGGCAGAAGCCGGGAATGGGGTACTTTTCTTCTATCCAAGTGGCGATACAATCTTGTCAATCGAGAAGATCTCTCGGTGAAGGGCGCCATTCTTGCGGACTACCGGGAAAAAAGAGGTTTTGGCGGGGGAGCGGAGACGTTTTACCGTGGAGATAAGATCGGGCATGGAGCCATCCGTGGCTACTATGCGCAGGATGATGAGGCCCCCATCGATGCTGAAGAGGACCGCTATCGTGGACAATGGCGCCATCAGTCCAAGATCGGTGCAGATACAACGCTTACCACAGAAATCACGACACTCAGTGATCCCACCATCGTCAAAGATTTTTTTTACCGCGAGGAATATGAGAAAAACGTCGCGCCTGAAAATTATGTTTCCATCATCACCGCAAAACCCGAATACACCTTTAGCGTTTTGGAACGTCACCGGATCAACGACTTTTTTACCACGGTCAACCGCAGTCCCGAGCTGCGTTTTGACACGCACAATCGTGCGTTTGCGGACACCCCTTTTTATCTGAGACAGGAAGTGCAGTTTACCAATCTGCAAAAAGAGTTTGCCGGCGTCAGTGATGAATTGGATGCAACACGTTTGGACTTAAACCACACTCTTTTATACGCCGCGTCCCTGGGCAATGTCTCTATCACGCCGCGGATCGGGGCGCGTGAGACATTTTACTCTCGGGACTTGGCGGGGGATGAGGATCATGTACGTAGTGCCATTGATCCGGGGATTGATGTGAGCACTCGGTTTTATAAAACCTACGATGTTTCGATTCACCGCTGGGGTTTGGACTACAACCAAGTACGCCACGTGTTTAAGCCGACCTTAAGCTACAACTATCGCCCGACACCCACGATTGCTAGGACTCGTCTTCAGGCTTTTGACGAGCTGGATGCGCTGGATAAGCAAAATTTTGTCCGCTTCCATTTTGAGAATAATTTTCACACCAAAGAAAAAGCTGCCGACGGATCTCTTTCCCCGCGGGAGTTTGCGCGCATCGATCCTTTTATGGATTACAACGTACTCGTGGACCGGATCGACAATGTGGGAATCCGCTCGGAGCTTCGGCCCTATTCTTGGCTCGGGATGAACACAGAAACCAGTCTCAATACCCGTACTGGGAAAGTCGAGACCTCTAACTTTGATATCTATCTTAATCGTGGACCTTGGAAAGCTTCTCTAGGACAGCGCTATGTGCTGGATGAGAGCAGTCAGACTACCGCGGATCTTGCACTTAAAGTCAATGACTGGGAATTTAGAGTGTATGATCGCTTCGAGTTTCAGACAGGCTCTTCCGAGGAGTTTGAGGTCACGGTGTCCAAATATTGGAGCTGTATTATCACCGACTTCACGTACAACCACCGGGAGGGTGATACTTTTTACTTTGCGATTCGTCTGATCGCGTATCCCACCACCCCTTTTGGTTTCCGTCAGTCTTACAATCACCCCCGAGCGTCAGGTCGTGAAATTTAATATCTCTCAGTCTGCTCAAAAAGTCCCAGATGCGAGGCGTGAGCCGACGGGCCGACGAGGCGTAGCGGTAGCTACGTCGCAGGAGTGCCCGAGGATCACAACGAAGCAGATGGGGCTTTTTCAGCAGACTGTCTTTTTATGAAGATCGCGGTGGTCGGAGCGGGCTACGTCGGGCTCGTAACCGGGACTAGTTTTGCAAGTCTTGGCAACAGCGTCATCTGCGTCGACATCGATTCCAAAAAAATTACTTCTTTAAAAAAAGGCCATTTGCCGATTTATGAGCCCGGCCTTGAAGAGCTTGTCCGTGAAAACCTCCGCAAAAAAAATCTCTCGTTTACCTCCGACCTAAAATCAGCGGTGGCCAAATCTGATGTGATTTTTATCACCGTGGGCACTCCTCCCAAAGCCAATGGCGAGGCCGATCTTTCATACGTTGAAAACGTAGCCAGAACCATCGCGGGGCAAATGCGCTCCTATAAATTGATTGTCGAAAAAAGCACTGTGCCTGTGCAGACAGGGGAGTGGATCCGCCGTACCGTCACACGCCACTGCAAAAAAAACGTGCCCTTTGATGTAGCCTCCAATCCTGAGTTTTTGCGCGAAGGGACTGCGGTGAAGGACTTCATGAACCCGGACCGGATTGTTTTGGGGGTTGAGTCCAAACGTGCTCAAAAAATCCTGACAGAGCTTTATCAGCCTCTCAAGGCGACCCTTGTTTTTACGGATATCAAGAGTGCTGAGATTATCAAGCATGCCTCCAATTCTTTTTTAGCGATGAAAATTTCTTTTATCAATGCGATCAGCCGTGTCTGTGAGCTGGCCAAGGCGGATGTGGAGAAAGTGGCACTTGGGATGGGCTTGGACCGTAGGATTGGCCGCAGTTTTTTGGATGCAGGGATTGGTTTTGGCGGTTTTTGCTTCCCCAAAGATTTGGCGGCTTTTATCCGGATTTCAGAAAAACTTGGTTATGATTTTGATCTGCTCAAAGCCGTCGAAGCCATCAACGAAGATCAAAAAAAACATTTTGTCAAAAAAATTGAAGAAGCGGTTTGGAATCTCAGCTCGAAGACGATTACAGTTTTGGGTCTGGCATTCAAGCCCAATACCGATGATATACGTTTTGCGCCAAGCCTTGACATCATCACCCATCTACAGGCTCTCGGAGCCAAAATTCGCGCTTATGATCCTCATGCCATGACGCATGCTAAAAAGGTTTTGCGCGATGTCCAATTTTTCAAGGACGCTTACTCGGCTTGCAAGGGGAGCGACTGCCTGGTAATTTTAACGGAGTGGGATGAGTTCAAAGAGATCAATCTTTCACGGGTGAAAAAGCTTCTGGCTCAGCCGGTGGTGGTGGATGGAAGAAATATTTATGATCCGGACAAAATGCGAACGGAGGGATTTCGCTATTTTTCCATTGGGCGACCGACGGATCCGCATAAATAATTTAAGATTGAACCAATAAAAGAGGGGAAAAACGATGGGTGACTTAAAAGGAATCATTCTGGCCGGCGGTCTTGGGACGCGACTTTTCCCTCTGACCAAAATCACCAACAAACATCTTTTGCCGATTTACGACAAGCCGATGATTTATTATCCGATCTCGTATCTGGTGGATGCCGGGATTCGCGACATCTCCATCGTGACCGGTGGAAATCACGCGGGGGATTTCTTGCGTCTTTTGGGCAATGGAGCGGCATTTGGACTCTCGCATATCAACTACACCTATCAAGAGGGAGAGGGAGGGATTGCACAGGCGCTCTCCATCACCCAGTATTTTGCTCAAGGCGAGAGAATCGTGGTGATTCTGGGAGATAATATTCTAGAAAATGGAATCCAGCCTTACGTGGACAATTTTATGAAACAAAAAAAAGGCGCTCGTGTGCTGCTCAAAGAAGTCAGTGATCCCGGACGTTTTGGAGTCGCCACACTCAAAGGCAATAAAATCATCGGCATTGAAGAAAAGCCCAAAGAACCCAAATCCAATCTGGCGGTCACCGGGATCTACATGTATGATGAATCCGTGTATGACATCATTCAGACTTTGACGCCTTCCGGCCGTGGGGAGCTTGAGATTACCGATGTCAACAATGCCTACATTCAGCGCGGGGAGCTGGAGTATGATATTTTGGACGGTTGGTGGACGGATAGCGGGACTTTTGACTCGCTTTTACAGGCCAATCATTTGGTGGCCAAAAAATCTTTTTTAGAAAAGAAAAATGGAAAAAAGAATGCCAAGTAAATCTCGCCACTCGAAGCCGGTAAAAGTTTTAGTGACAGGAGGAGCGGGATTTATTGGCTCCTATTTGATCAAAGAATGGCTGAAGGCCGATCCTCGTGTGCATATCGTCAACTTGGATAAGCTGACTTACAGCGGAGATCTCTCTCGGCTTCAAGAAGTCCAAAAAAATCCACGCTATCAGTTTATCCGAGGGGATGTTTGCGATGCCAAGGCGGTAGATCGGGCGATGGAAGGTTGCCAAGGGGTTTTACATTTGGCGGCTGAAACTCACGTGGATCGTTCTCTGCTCGACGCAAAAGCTTTTTTTGATACCAATCTTTATGGCACTTACGTTCTTTTGGAAGCGGCCAGAAAAAAAGGAGTGGCACGTTTTCTCTATGTCAGCACGGATGAGGTTTATGGGAGTCGTGACCGTGGATTTTTTAAGGAGTGTGACCCCACCTGTCCTTCCAGTCCTTACTCCGTGGCCAAAACCTCGGGAGATCAACTGGCCCTTTCTTATGTAGGCACACACAATCTGGATGTGGTTGTGACGCGAGGAGCCAATACTTTTGGTCCTTACCAATACCCGGAGAAAGTGATCCCACTTTTTGTTTCCAACGCCCTTTCGGGGATGAAGCTGCCTTTGTACGGAGATGGGCTTCAGGTACGCAACTGGATCCATGTCGCGGATCATTGCAGTGGGATTCTGACAGCTTTCCAAAAAGGGAGGAAGGGGGAGGCTTACAATGTTTCTTCCAAAAATTATCTGACCAATATAGATCTGACTCGTCGCCTGCTTAAGATTCTTGGGAAGCCTGAATCGATCATTGAGCGGGTGCAAGACCGTCTGGGTCATGACCGGCGTTATGCGATTGATCCTTCCAAGCTTCGTGCGTTGGGATGGAAAGAGGCTCATTCGTTTGATGAGGCTCTTGTTTCTACGGTTCGCTGGTATTGTGACCATGAGTCTTGGTGGCGCAAGATTAAGGAAAAAAGCGCAGAATTTAAAAATTTTTACCGGAAGGCTTATAAGTCTCCCAGCAAAAAAGCATGAAGCCTCGTGTTTTAGTCACCGGCGCATCAGGGATGTTGGGCCATCTGCTTTGTCAGAAGCTTGCTTTGAGCGGCGAAGTTTTTGGAATTTCAAAATCGGGTCGTGGTCAAACCGTGGCTTGCGATCTTGCCCACCAGGATCAGATCTTAAAAGTTTTCTCCGAATTTAAGCCGACGCTGGTGATCAATACCGCTGCTTACTCCGATGTGGATGGCTGTGAGCGCGATCCCCAGTGGGCTTTTGAAGCCAATGCTACAGGGGTGAAACATCTGGCTGACCTTTGCGGCCGTTTTCAGACTCCCTTGGTTCATATCAGTACAGACTATGTTTTTGACGGGATGAAGGGTCGCCCTTATGTGGAGATGGATCCGGTGGGCCCGGTCAACATTTATGGTTTGAGCAAGCTTCACGGAGAGTTTTATGCGGCACAGTGTCAGAGTCCCGCAGTCATCCTGAGGACAAGCTGGCTTTTTGGCCCGGGAAATCCCTCCAATTTTGTCAATGCGATCCGTGAACGGATGAAAACCAGTGAGGTTGTTTCGGTGCTGGATGATCAAATCGGCGCTCCGATGTATACCGCAGACTTGGTGGCAGTCATTGAGAAAATCATCGGTTCTTTGGGACGCTTGCCTTCTCATGAGAAATGCCCTATTTTTCATGTGTGCAATTCAGGAAGCACCACTCGCTACGAGATGACTCTAATGATGAAAAAAATTCTTAAGCTCGATTCTTTAAAAGTAACCAAGATCGATCCCAAAAGCATCCAGGGCCGCCTGGCGGTTCGGCCTCCTTATGGGGCTATGTCCAACCACAAGCTTGAGGCATTTTTGGGGGTGGAGCTTCGTCCCTGGGAAAAAAGTCTAGAGGAGTATCTTTTGTGCGCGTCCTGATTACAGGCATCACCGGATTTGTTGGGGGACATCTAGCCCATTTTTTATCCACCAAAAAAGGACTCCAGATTTACGGGTTATCTCGCCGACATTCGGATCCCAAGAAAAAAATTTATTCCTGTGACATTCGTGATGGGAAAAAAGTAGAGGCTCTTGTGCGACGTATTAAGCCCGAGCAGATTTACCATCTGGCGGCTGTTTCGTCGCCGTCGTTTTCGTGGGAGAACCCAAAAGAAACTTTTGAAAATAATCTGATCGGGACTTTAAATCTGCTGGAGGCTGTCCGCCGGTCTAAAATTTCTACCCAAATTCATATCGCCGGTTCCGCGTACGAGTATGGTATTCCCAAGAAGGCGGTGGCTTCTATCGACGAAACAATGCCTTTGGAGCCTTTAAGCCCTTACGCGGTATCCAAGGTGGCTCAGGATCATTTGGCTTGCCAGTATTTTCATCATTACGGACTTTCCTTGGTGCGGACCCGGGCGTTTAATCATATCGGTCCGGGGCAGAGTGCTCAGTTTGTGACGGCTAGCTTTGCTCGTCAGATTGCACGGATTGAGCAGGGGCTGCAAGAGCCTCTGCTGCGGGTGGGAAATCTTGACGGAGTAAGGGATTATACGGATGTTCGCGACGTGGTGCGGGCTTACCATCTGGCGCTTGAGAAGGGAAAGCGCGGCGAGGTGTATAACATCGCCTCCAATCAAGGGCACACGATCCGACAGATTTTGGATATTTTTAAAGCGCTAAGCCCTGTTAAGATTCGAGTTCAACAAGATCCGGCGCTTTTAAGACGACACGACTTCCCCAGACTTGTCGGGAATTCCAAAAAATTTAATTTACAGACGGGTTGGCGTCCAAAAATAGCCCTTGAAAAGTCCTTGGAAGATATTCTTCATTATTGGCGGGGACAGGTAAAACTAAAAAAAGGCAAGGCATGAAAAAGCAGAAAAGGATCGTGATCGCGGGTGGGGCTGGGTTTATCGGCTCTCATTTGTGCGAACATTTTTTAAACGGAGGACACAAGGTTGTCGTCATCGACAATCTTTTAACGGGAAGCCAAAAAAATATCCAACCTTTTCTTAAAAATAAAAATTTTTTATGGATGAGAAAAGATATCACTCGCCATTTTCGTTTATCGGGACGGGTGGAGGCTGTGCTTAACTTCGCGTCTCCGGCAAGCCCTCCAGATTATTTGAAATATCCTCTCCAGACTTTGGAGGTCGGGTCGCTTGGGACGCAACAGCTGTTAGGGTTGGCGCGTCAAAAAAAAGCTGTGTTTTTGCAGGCTTCCACGAGTGAAGTGTACGGGGACCCCGAGGTGAGTCCTCAGGTCGAAAGTTATTGGGGGAAAGTAAATCCTGTTGGGCCTCGGAGCGTCTACGATGAGGCCAAGCGATTTTCGGAGGCACTGACGATGGCTTATCATCGTCAGTATCGTGTGGACACCCGGATCATTCGTATTTTCAACACGTATGGCCAGCGCATGCGTCTTGAGGATGGTCGCGTGATCCCCAACTTTATTTCTCAAGCTCTTAAAGGGAAGCCCTTGACGGTTTATGGTCGCGGAGACCAAACCAGAAGTTACTGCTATGTGGATGATCTGGTGCGTGGAATTGAAGGGGTTTTGTCGTCCTCTTACCATTTACCGATTAATCTTGGAAATCCAAACGAGATGTCAGTGCTCAGCCTTGGAAAGTTGATTTTGGAAAAGACGGGCTCTAAGAGCAAAATTGTTTATCGTCCGCTGCCAACCGATGATCCGAAGCAGCGCTGTCCAGACATCACGTTGGCAAAAAAGTTGTTGGATTGGGAACCCACAGTGGCCCTAGAAAAAGGACTAGAGCGGACAATAGAATATTTTAGAGAACAACTATTAAAAAAATAGAAAATTGAAAATGGAAAATTTATCCATCCTCCACCCCCCATCAACCATCCTTCTTTCCGTTGTCGTGCCTGCTTTCAATGAAGAAAGAATGATTGCTGAAACCTTGCGGCGGCTGGAAGCTTACCGTCAAATCAAAGGTCAAGAATGGGAAATTCTGGTGGTCAATGACGGGTCGCGTGACCGCACCGCTTCAATTGTGCAGGAAATTATCGACGGTGGAAAAGCTTCCGGGATTCGCCTGATCTCTTTTGAGAAAAATCGGGGCAAGGGTGCGGCGGTTCGCGAGGGAATCTTGGCCTCCCGAGGAAAGTTTGTCTTGCTTACGGATGCGGATCTTTCCTCGCCCATTAAAGAAGTCGAGCGACTCCTAAAAGCCCTCGAGGGTCCGGCGGAGGTGGCGATTGGGTCCCGGGCTTTGCGCGAAGCCGGTTGTGATGTCCAGCAGACGCTCAAGCGCAGGATTTCCGGAAGAATCTTTAATGGGTTGGTCCAAGCCTGTGTGCTTCCCGGATTTTATGACACTCAGTGCGGTTTTAAATGCTTCAAACGCCAAGCTGCCCTCGATATATTCTCCGCGCAAAAGTTGGATGGTTTTAGCTTTGATGTCGAAGCGCTGTATCTGGCCCGTAAAAAAGGCTACCAGATAAAAGAAGTGCCAGTGATGTGGCGCCAAGGCGAGAGCAGTACCGTCAGTCTTTTCCGTGATTCTTGGCGCATGGCCAAAGACCTGCTAACGATTAAAAAACTCCACGGATAAATTCAATGAGCAGAGTATTTTTTCTTCTTTCTTTATTTACTTTATTATTTCAAGGGAATGGATTTTCGGACGTCGACGCAGCTCAAAGGTCGATGACGATTCTTGCGATGGGTGACTCAACCACGGCGGGTACGCCGGGGTTTCTGTCAGGGGCGGAAGCGCCACCGGAGGGGGAAGGGGATATCGAAAGTCAGTATGCTTTTTGGATGATGAAAAAGCACCCCGAGTGGCGTGTGATCAATCGCGGGATCAATGGACAGCGGTCCGATGAGATGTTGGAAAGATTTGAGGCAGAGCTTGATGCTTTCAGGCCGGAGAGGGTGATTCTTTTGGCAGGGGTTAATGATCTGTATCAGGGAAAGTCCCCCGAGAGTGTGAAGGCTAATCTGACAAGAATGTGTGAGATTTCAAAACAGAGAAACATCAAAATAGTGTTGTGCACGATTCTGCCTTACAATTTGGCGACGCCGACAATTCAGGAGCGGATCAAAGACGTCAATCAATGGATTAGGGGTTACAGCCAGAAGCAAGGCTTCATTTTTTGCGATACCTTCCAAGTGCTGGATGATCCATCGAATCCTTTTCATTTACAGGACACCCCAGATCAATTACACCCTTCTGTGGATGGTTACAGGAAAATGGGTGAGGCGATTGCAAGCGCGATTGAGAGAGGCTAATCGGTTATGTCCAATCGGCTTGCCCGAGAGAAAAGCCCCTATCTTTTACAACACGCTCACAATCCAGTGGACTGGTATCCCTGGTCGGAGGAAGCCTTTGCCAAAGCTGCCGGGGAAAACAAACCCATTTTTCTTTCCATCGGGTATTCGACCTGCCACTGGTGTCATGTGATGGAGAGAGAATCTTTTGAAGATGTGGCGGTTGCTGAAATTTTGAATCAAAATTTTATTTCCATCAAAGTCGATCGCGAAGAGCGTCCGGATATTGACGGGGTTTATATGAATTATGTCATGAGCGCCACGGGAAGCGGTGGATGGCCGATGAGTGTTTTTTTGACACCAGATAAAAAACCTTTTTATGGGGGCACGTATTTTCCTCCTGAAGATCGCTACGGAAGACCTGGATTTAAGACCCTTCTTTTATCCATCAGTGAAGCCTGGCATACCCGTAAGGAGGACATCCTTCGGTCCGCGGATTCGGCAGTGGCTTATCTCAATCAAGTCCCGATACCCGCGAAGAACACTTCAACACTCAACGCCAAAATTTTTGACAAAGCTTTTCAAGCTTTTGACTCCTCGTATGACGACCAACTCGGGGGTTTTGGCCAAGCGCCCAAATTTCCCCGCAGTCACGCACTCTCCTTTCTTTTGCGTTATTCAAAACGTACGGGATCTACCAGGGCCTTGGAGATGGCGTGCGAGACTTTGGATGCGATGAAGGACGGTGGGATTTATGACCAGTTGGGTGGAGGGTTTCACCGCTACTCGACGGATAATTTTTGGCGGATTCCCCATTTTGAAAAAATGCTCTACGATCAGGCGCTTCTGGTGAAGACTTATTTGGAGGTTTTTGAGGTCACAGGAGAGCCCGAATACGCACGGATTGCGCGGGAAACCTTGGATTATGTTTTGCGAGAGATGACGGATCCTCAGGGTGGTTTTTACTCGGCGGAGGATGCAGACAGCCAGGATTTAGAAAACCCTCAAGAGAAAAAAGAGGGCGCCTTTTTTCTTTGGAAGAAGGAAGAGATTGAGGCTCTTTTAGAGCCGGAGGCGGCGAAGGCTTTTGTTTCTTTTTATGGGATCCAGGACTTGGGAAACGCGATTTCGGATCCTCACCGGGAGTTTCAGGGAAAAAATGTTTTGTATCGCGCTCAACGTCTTGAGGGAGCAGGCTTATTTCAGCATTCCCGCAAGCTTCTTTTGGAGGCTCGCTCCAAACGCCCCCGGCCTTATCGGGATGACAAAATTTTATCCGATTGGAATGGACTCATGATCGAAAGTTTTGCTTTGGCTTCGCAGGTTTTGGGAGAGAAAAAGTATGCCGAGGCAGCTATCCGTGCCGCCGAATTTATTTTTCATAATTTAAAAGAGGGGGAGGGCCGCTTGCTTCACCGGTACCGAGAGGGTGAGGCCGGGATCCAGGGCAATCTCAATGATTATGCTTTTATGGCCAGCGCTTATTTGGCAATTTATCGGATGAATTCTCAAACGCCGTGGCTTCAAAGAGCGCGCGGTCTGGCTGAGCAAATGGAGGCGCTTTTTTGGGACTCAAAGCAGGGGGGATTTTATCTGACGGCGCATGATGCAGAGACGTTGATTACTAGACCCAAAGAAGTGTATGATGGTGCCGTTCCATCCGCCAACTCCGTGGCGGCGCTGGTTTTTTTAAGATTAGGTTCGGTGACGGGGGAGCTCCGCTGGGCTTCAAAAGCTCATGAAATCCTGGCGGTTTTTGGAAGTCAGCTTCAGAACTCCCCAGAAAATTTTACGCAAATGCTTGTGGCCTTGGATGAGGCGATGGGCTCAAACCAGGTTTGTAACGATCAAACGTGTCCTATACCCGGAAAACAGGAGAAAGAATGAGTCTTGAAATGACAGCAGAGAATTCAGTACGTCAGGCGCTTAAAATAGGACAAAGTTTTTGGTACGATGGACTGATCTCAATTCCGGAATTTGAACGGATGATTGAAGAGGATGGTCTTCGGGGAGCCACAACCAATCCCGCGATTTTTGAAAAAGCACTGGCCGGCCAAGAGTATGATGCCAAAATTGCCGAGCTTTCCAAGACTCAAAACGACGGTGAAATCTTTAAGTCTTTGGCGGTTCAAGCGGTTCGTGAGGTGGCGCAGGTATTTTTGCCTGTTTACCAGGAAACCCGAGGCCGTGACGGCTATGTGTCGCTGGAAGTCAGCCCTTTGCTGGCCTATGACACGGACGCGACGATTCGCGAAGCACGTGAGCTTTGGCGTCTGGTCAATCAACCCAATGTGATGATCAAAATCCCGGCCACTCGTGAGGGCCTTCCGGCGATTGAAGCAGTTTTGGCGGATGGCATTAACGTCAATGTCACCTTGATTTTTTCAGTCGAGCGTTACCGGGAAGTCATGGACGCCTATATTCGCGGTCTTGAAAAAAGGGCGGGTCTTGGTTTTCCTATCGAAAATATCTCTTCGGTGGCGAGTTTTTTTGTCAGTCGCGTGGATACGGCGGTGGATGCGCTCTTGGCAAAAGATCCGCAGAACCAAGCGCTTCTAGGAAAAGCGGCGATTGCCAACTCCAAAGCAGCCTATGAAGAATTTAAAAAAGTATTCAGCGGCGCCCGTTTTCAAAAACTTCAGTCCAAAGGAGCTCTCTTGCAACGACCTCTTTGGGCCAGCACCGGGACTAAAAATCCAAATTACCGTGATGTGGTGTATGTGGAGACTTTGATGGGCCCTGATACGGTCAACACCATGCCTCCACCCACGCTGCAAGCTTTTAAGGATCATGGAGTTTCTGCTTCAACGCTTGAGCAAGACATGGATCAAGCGCATCAAGTGCTTGAGAGACTGAAGTCCTTGGGGATTTCTCTCAATCAAATCACTCAGGATCTTGAAAAGGCGGGAGTGGAACTTTTTTGTGACGCGTATCGTAAAATCATTCAAAGAATCGGAGCGAAAAAATAAAATGATTACCAGCACAACGTATCGTTTTTTGTCAGGTCCTTATGAAGCCAGTATTCAAGATTGGGTTTTACGAGTAGAAAAGCAGTCTTTGGTCAAGCGTCTTTGGGGCAAGGATGCCACGCTTTGGAAAAAAAATCCAAAAGAGCATGCCGAAATTGTTTCCCGTCTGGGATGGCTTTCCATCGCAGGTTCGATGAAAAATCGCGTGGCGGAGCTGAAGGCTTTTGCCGAAGATGTTCGTAAAGAAGGGATCGCTCATATCATTCTTTTGGGAATGGGTGGATCGAGTCTGGCTCCGGAAGTTTTTCAAACCGTTTCAGGCGGAAAGCCGGGGTATCCTGAGCTTTTAGTTTTGGATAGCACGGATCCGGGAAAAGTGGCGGATCTCCAAGCCAAGATAGATCTTGGAAAATCTTTGTTTATTATTTCAAGCAAGTCAGGCGGGACGATTGAGCTACTTTCATTTTATCAGCATTTTTTTGAAAAAGTAAAAGCGGCTGAAGGGGAGAAGGCCGGAGAACGCTTTGTGGCGATCACCGATCCCGGAACCCCTCTAGAAAAGATGGCCAAAGAAAATAAATTTCGCCAAGTTTTTCTGGCTCCTGAAGATGTGGGGGGTCGTTTTTCGGCGCTGACTTATTTTGGTTTGGTGCCTGCCGCACTCATTGGGGTGGATATTGATAAAATTCTTCGAGGCGCGGAGAAGATGATGGATGATTCTTCTCTGGCGGTTTCTTATCAGGACAACTCGGCCCTAGTGCTTGGAATTTCCATGGCGGTTTTGGCAGAGGAAGGTCGCGACAAGCTGACGCTGGTGACCCCTGAAAATCTAGAGTCTTTTGGGGATTGGGTGGAGCAGTTGGTGGCAGAGAGCACGGGTAAAGAAGAAGTGGGTGTTGTTCCGGTAGTGCGAGAAAAGCTCGAAAAACCCGAAGTTTATGGACAAGATCGATTTTTTGTCGCTCTGATGCCACGCAATCTAAAAAATGCGGAGGAGCTGGAAGCAAAGCTTGAGGCTTTGGCCCAAGCGGGACATCCGGTCTTGATTCTTCCGATGCGGGATGCTTATGACTTAGGGGCTGAGTTTTTCCGCTGGGAATTTGCAACGGCGGTGGCTTGTTCTTTACTTAAGATCAATGCTTTTGACCAGCCGGACGTGCAGGCGGCCAAAAACAGCGCGAAGGCTATCCTGAAACAGTTTGAAGAGACGGGAACCTTAGCTATCAAGCAGACCGAGAGATCACTTGAAACCTTTTGGGAAAGCGCGGATACCGGCAACTACGTGGCCATCCTTGCGTTTTTACCGGATCGGCCGGAGCTCAAAAGTCGCCTGGAAGCGATGGCTCAGAAGATCCGTCTGCGGACCAAACTAGCAGTGACCCTTGGATTTGGACCTCGTTACCTGCACTCTACCGGACAGCTTCATAAGGGGGGCGCTAACAATGGTTTGTTTATTTTGATTACGGCCAACCCGACTCAAGATTTGCCTGTTCCGGGAGAGAAATATAGTTTTGCGAATCTTGAATTGGCTCAAGCGATGGGAGATTTCGAAGCGCTGGAGACCAAGGGTCGTTGGCTGGTTCATGTGCGTGCGGAAGATGCGAGTAAGCAGTCGCTAGAGAGTGTTTGCGAGAAGATAGAAGCCGCCATGACCGCTCTTGAGATGCACGCCTCTTGAAATTTATTCCCACGACTCTTGAGGGTGTTTTATTGATTGAGCCTCAAGTTTTTGGGGACGATCGAGGTTTTTTCTTCGAAAGCTATCGGGAAGAAGAATTTGTTCGTCATGGAGTATCTGCGCGTTTTGTTCAGGATAATCACAGCAAATCAGCTCGTGGAGTTTTAAGAGGGCTTCATTTTCAGGTGGAGCCTATGGCGCAGGCGAAGCTTGTGCGTGTGACGCGTGGAGAAGTCTTTGATGTAGTGGTGGACCTTCGCAAAAGCTCTAAAACATTGGGCCAATCATATAGCGTGACACTGACGGCTGATAATAAAAAGATGCTTTATATTCCCGAAGGATTTGCTCACGGTTTCTTATCCCTGCAGGATGGAACCGAGTTTTTGTATAAAGTTTCAAAGCCTTACTCACCCGCCCACGAGCGCGGCATTCTTTGGAGTGATCCAAAGATAGCGATCTCGTGGCCTAAAATGGATACCCCTTATGCACTTTCTGAAAAAGATCAAAGATTTCCTCGTTTCGAAGACTGCCTCCAAAACCAGCGCTAAACCCTCATTTACTTTTGTCGATACACCAGGTCACTTAGCGGACGCTTGCCGTGTGATTGCCGCCAGCCCCTGGGCTGCCATTGATACGGAAGGCGATAGCTTGCATCATTACCTTGAAAAAATGTGTCTGTTGCAGATCAGTGTCAAAGGGGGTAATTTTGTCATCGATCCTTTGATTCCCCTGGATTTAAGTCCGCTCGCGAAAGTTTTGAATGAGAAGTTTTTACTATTTCATGGAGCTGATTTTGATGTGCGCATGTTTAAAAAAACAACTGCCGGGGTTTTTCAGCCTCAGAAAATGTTTGATACTCTACTGGCGGCGCAGTTGTTGGGCTACGAGCGCTGTGGGCTTGCTGATCTAACCGAAAAGATCTGCGGACTCCGTCTGTCGAAAGCCGCTCAGAAGGCGGATTGGTCTAGGCGACCTCTCACTCAAGATCTTTTAGAGTACGCTTCAGGAGACACAAGCCATCTAGAAAAAATTTGTGCGCAGATGAAAAAAGAGCTCATCAAGCTGGGGCGCTTGACCTGGCATGAGCAGTCCTGCGCCCGGCTTTTAAAGAACCTTAACGAACAGCCGCTGGAAACCAAAGAAGATCCTCTGCGTTGGCAATTGCGCGGGTCCAAAGAGCTCTCGCCCAGAGCCCTGACATATTTGCGCGAGCTCTGGAACTGGCGCGAGTCGGAGGCGAGTCGCTTGGACCGTCCGAGTTTTAAAGTTTTAAATACGGACTATTTGCTTTCCATGGCTTCATGGGCCGCTCAAAATCCCGGGCAGGATATCACCGAATGGAAAGAAGCTCCTCGGCATCTCCACCGGCAGTACCGGGACTCCATTAATAGCACATTAAAAAGTGCTCAGGAGATGCCGGAAACATTGTTTGTGACCGCGGATCGCGCAGGGAAGGCTCGTCGTCTGAGAAGCTCTGAAGAGGATAAATTTGGGCGTCTTAAAGAAGAGCGGTTGAGACTCTCAAAAGAACTGCGCATTCAGCCCAGCATTTTGGCCACCAACGCGCTTTTAGAAGCCATGATTCGTGAACTCCCCAAAGACTTGGAAGCGATGAAGGCGATTGAGGGGATCCTGCCCTGGCAGGCCGAGGTGGTGGCGGAAACCTTCACAAAAATTCTTCACCCTAACAGCCGCTAGAGTATAATAAAACGATGTCTGACTTTAATTTAAAACATATTGCCCGCTTGGCGCGAGTTCATTTCAAAGACGAAGAGCTCAAGGTCTACGAGTCTCAAGTCGCCAATATTTTAAAAATGGTGGATGAGCTCAAAGAGGTCAACGTCGATGGCGTGGAACCCACCAGCCACCCGCTCAACATCAAAAACGTTTTCCGCGAAGATGAAATCAAGCCCTCTCTGCCCATCGAAGAATTTTTAAAACACGCCCCCAAATCCCGCGGCCGTTTTTTCGAGGTCCCCAAAGTGATTGAGGATAAATGACTTCTATGAATTTAGTTGAAAAAACGATGGGGGGATTGGCAGAGCTTTATCAAAAGGGAAGTTGCAGTCAAAAAGAGGTGCTCGATTCCCTGGCTCAGGCGATTGGAGCCAAAGACCGCGATTCTCGTCAGATTCACGCTTACATTGCGCCCGAGACTGCTCAAGCCCGTCACCGTAAAGCGGATAAAACTTCCAAGCTCTGGGGGGTGCCCATTGCGGTAAAAGATAATATCTGCGTCGAGCGCGAGGAAATCACCTGCGCTTCCAAAATCTTAAAAGGCTTTATTTCGCCTTACAATGCCACCGTGATCGAAAAGCTTCTGGATGCCGGCGCTATTGTTTACGGCCGCACCAACATGGACGAGTTTGCTTTTGGTTCCAGCTGTGAGACCTCCACGTACGGACCCACAAGAAATCCCCGTGACCCGGAGCGTGTCCCCGGGGGATCTAGCGGTGGTTCGGCGGCTTGTGTGGCCGATCACACGGCGATTGCTTCTTTGGGGTCAGACACGGGCGGCTCGATTCGTCAGCCAGCCTCTTTTTGCGGTGTGGTGGGGATGAAGCCGACTTATGGTCGTGTCTCTCGCTTTGGTTTGATCGCGTTTGCCTCGAGTCTGGATCAGATTGGACCCATCACCAAGGATGTTCGGGATTCGGCACTGCTTTTAAGCGTCATTGCCGGTCATGATCCAAAAGACTCCACTTCCGCAGATGTTCCCGTACCGGATTACACCGCTTCTTTAGGAAAAAGCATCAAGGGTTTAAAAATTGGTATTCCCAAAGAGTACGTAGAAGCGATTGCAAGTTCGGAGCTTCGTCAGAAACTAGTCGAGGAGCCTAAGAAAATTTTGGAAAGTCTGGGCGCTTCGGTTGAAATGGTGAGCCTTCCTCACACAAAATACGCGGTGAGTGTTTATTATATCGTCGCTCCTTCGGAAGCCAGCTCCAACTTAGAGCGTTTTGATGGCATTCGTTTCGGTTTTCGAGAGCCGGGCGCTGCCAATCTTTTAGAATTGTACGAGAAGTCCCGTGGAACCGGTTTTGGCGCGGAGGCTAAGCGGCGCATCATTCTTGGGACTTACAGTCTTTCTAGCGGTTATTATGACGCGTATTATTTAAAAGCAATGAAGGTGCGCACAAAGATCAAAAGAGATTTTGACGAGGCTTTTAAAAAATTAGATGTTCTCTTGACGCCCACAGCTCCGGGCGGCGCGTTTAAACTAGGTGAAAAATCCAGTAATCCTTTGGAAATGTATCTTTCGGATATTTATACCATCTCCGCCAATCTTGCCGGCGTGCCGGCGCTATCCATTCCCGGGGGACTCACCGGAGAAAAAAATCTTCCGCTGGGACTCCAGTTTTTAGGGAAACCCTTTGACGAAGCGACACTTTATCAGACGGCTTATGCTTTTGAACAAGCGACAGACTTTCATTTAAAATTGGGAAATGTCCGATGAGCGCGCCCTATATCGTCACCATCGGTCTTGAGACTCATGTCCAGCTAAAATCCAAAACCAAAATATTTTGTTCTTGCGCCGCAGAGTTTGGCGGTCAGCCCAACCGCCACGTATGTCCGGTGTGTTTGGGTCTTCCGGGACCTCTGCCGGTATTGAATCGCAAGGTATTCACACTGGGCCTTCGTGCAGTTTTAGCTTTGGGTGGCATGCCCTCCGAAGTGGTGAAATTTGACCGCAAAAATTATTTTTATCCGGATCTTCCCAAAGGTTATCAGATTTCTCAGTATGATCACCCCCTGGGTCGAGGGGGTTTTGTGGAAATAGATACCCCCAAAGGCTCCAAAAAAATTATTTTAAATCGACTTCACTTAGAAGAAGACGCGGGGAAGCTCATCCATGATAATTCCCCTACGGAGAGTCATGTGGATCTTAATCGAGCTGGCACTCCTTTAGCGGAGATTGTCACTGAGCCTTGTTTAGACAGCTCCGAGGAAGCTTATGAATATCTGACCAACCTCAAGGCCATTTTGATTGCGGCCGGTGTTTCTGACTGCGACATGGAAAAGGGGCAGCTGCGTTGCGACGCGAACGTCTCTATCCGCAAAAACACGACAGATCCTTTTGGGAAGCGCGTAGAAATCAAAAACTTAAATTCATTTAAAGCCGTGAAGGCCGCCATTGAGCACGAAGTGGCTCGTCAGTCGGAGGTGCTTGGCCGAGGGGAGACGGTTGTCCAGGAGACGCGGCTTTGGGATGATGCCCGCGAGAAAACTTTTGCGATGCGCTCCAAAGAAGACGCCCATGATTACCGCTATTTTCCAGAGCCGGATTTGGTACCTTTTCATCTGGATCAGGCACAGGTGGAGGAAGAAAGAAAAGCTTTGCCTGAGCTTCCTCGCCAGAAAAAAGAGCGTTTTGTGGCGCAGTATGGCTTGAGTCCTTACGACGCAAAACTTTTGACCGAAGACATAGATTTTGCCAACCTTTTCGCTCAGACGCTTGAGATTTTCCAGGGAAAGTCTCATAAAGACATCGCCAACTGGATCAACGGCTCGGTCCGTGCCTATTTAGGGGCCAACAACACGGCTCTTTCTTCAACGAAATTAACAGCCAGCCTTTTGGCAAAACTCATGACGCTTGTCCAATCAGGACAGATCAGCCTGCAGGCCGCTCGGGAAAAAGTTTTTGTCGAAGTCATTGAAAAAGGGCTGGACCCTGAAGCCGTTATGAAAGAAAAAGGCCTTGTCCAAGTCTCGGACACAGGCGCTTTGGACGGATGGATTTTGGAAGTCATCGGCGCCAATCCAAAGGTGGTGGATGATTTTAAGTCCGGCAAAGAGACCGCCGCGATGTTTTTGGTGGGCCAAGTCATGAAAAAAAGCCAAGGGAAAGCCAATCCGACGATGGTTCGTGAATTGGTTGTTCAAAAATTAAAGAGTTTGTAGGATTGTGGATCCCCGTTGAAATTTTTTAAAATTATTCTCTCCCTGATCTTTATTCTGCTGGTTAGTTTTTTTGTCATCCATTTTTTTGCACCTAAAAAAACAGTTTCTCGTGGCCCGGCTACTTCTAATCAGAGAGTGCTTGTATCTCCCGTAAAAAAAGCGGTGATGATCCCCAAAAAAATAGTCCCCGATAAGTTTAAGGGTCCACGAATTGCTATCATTTTGGATGACTGGGGAAAAAACCATCAGCTATTGCAAAAGGCGATTGAAATTAATCGACCTCTGACTCTAGCGGTGATTCCCAACCTTACTTACAGCCGCCGGATTGCCGAGGAAGCCCATCGGCACGGGCTGGGGGTGATGCTGCATCTACCAATGGAGCCTTACAATCACAATATGCCTTTGGAGCCTCACACGATTACCACTCAGATGCCTCAAGAGCAGATTTTAGAGTATCTGAGTGAGGCGATTGCTTCGATTCCTCATGTCGAGGGCGTTAACAACCACATGGGATCTGCGGCGACTAGCGACGAACGGGTGATGAGTATTATTTTGTCTCATCTGCGAGCCAAAAAACTTTTTTTTGTCGATAGTTTTGTGGTAAATACCAGCCAGAGCAAGGTCATTGCCAAAAAACTGGGCGTTCTTTTTGCCCGGAGAGATGTTTTTATCGATAACGAAAATAACATCGTTGCCATCCGCAAACAGCTTGAAAAGGCCCAGCGCATTGCCTTAGCGCACGGGGAGGCGATTGTTATCGGTCACGATCGCAAGCTCACCCTTCAAGCGATCCAAGATTTTCTCCCCTCACTGGACCAGGCCGGTGTAAAGCTTGTTTTTGCTAGGGATCTGGTAAGACAGTGATGATTACCCTCGGCATCGAAACTTCCTGCGATGAAACTTCGGTCGCGATTGTTCGCGATGGGAAAAAAATTTTATCCAATATTGTTTACTCAAGCCTTGAGCAGCACCGTCCTTATGGGGGCGTGATTCCTGAGATTGCTTCTCGGTCTCATCTGGAGACCGTCCTTCCTTGTGTGGAAGCTGCGCTTAAAAAAGCGCGTTTAAAAATCAACCAGATTGATTTGGTGGCGGTGACTCAAGGTCCCGGTCTTTTAGGATCCCTTTTGGTGGGTTTATCGGCGGCCAAAGCGCTTTCTTTGGCACTTAAAAAACCCTTGGTTGGCGTGGACCATGTTCTGGCGCATCTTTACGCGGGGTTTTTGATGAAGAAGAAAATCAAGTTCCCTGTTTTGGGACTAGTGGTTTCCGGGGGACACACCTTGATCATTCGCATGGACAGCGCTCGAAAGCACCAAATTCTGGGAAAAACGCTTGATGATGCGGCCGGAGAAGCCTTTGACAAGGTTGCAAAACTGTTGGGTTTGGAGTATCCTGGGGGTCCAGAGATAGATCGCCTTTCCAAAGGCGAAGACACCAACCGCTTTTTCTTCACCCGGCCTTACATGAGTCATTTATCACTAGATTTTAGCTTCAGCGGGATCAAAACGGCTGTGTACTACACGGTTGAAAGGCATCCAAAGAAAAATCAAATGAGCCTCAAGGACAAAAAGGCGATCGCCGCGGGTTTTCAGGAAGCGGTCTGTGACGTTCTGGTCCAAAAAAGCTTTCGTGCGGTCTCTCAAAGCAAAATCAAGACACTGATTGTGGGGGGAGGCGTAAGCGCCAACTCAAGACTGCGGGAGTTGTTTTTGAAAAAATCCAAGTCAGAAAAAGTTCAAGTTTTGTTCCCCTCAATGGAGCTTTGCCAAGACAACGCAGCGATGATTGCCGCTCTTGGGACTGCGGTGTACCGTGAAGGACACAGAGACTCTCTAAATTTATCGGCTTATCCTGAATTTTTATCTCATCATGGAAATTAAAAAAGAAGAATATAAAGACTATCTCAACGAAGAATACCTTGGGATCCATGAGGCCGCCGACCTTTTAGGAGTCACCGAAGAAGAGCTTTGGAGCCTGATCAAAAAGCATGAAATCCCAACCCACAATGTAGCCGGGGCTTTCACACGCCTGAAGCGACAAGAGATAGAGCTTATTAAAAACAAATGGAGAATTGATCGCGAGCTCTTCCCTGAAAACGAGACTGATTTTTCGCATCATGCCGTTGTTGCCGAACCAACCTTTGCTGAAAAATTATCAGATTTTTGGTATTTCAACGACTTCTACATCCTATGCTCCATACTGATCGTCGCACTCCTTTGTTTCATTCTTTCTTCTTGATGTGAAAATAAAAGCTAGGGGTTGGGTATTGAAATATTATTTTATTTCTCTCCATTGCCGTGACTCCGCTCATAAGTCGAGAGAACTCTCGGCCTATTGGCCGAAAAAGGCTGTGTAAAAGGCGTTGCTCTCGGCCAACCGGCCGTCTCTCTTCGACTTATGATCGAAGTCACAAGCGGGCAAAAGAGAGAAATAAAATAATATTTCAATACCCAGATCCCTCTAAGATTAATTAGAGAGTAGGCAGGATTAGGAGTCTAGTTGTCTGATGAATGCAAAATTTGAGTTGTATGAGTACATAGGCCAGAACCACCCTTTTATTTTTCGGAGTGAAGGTATGCGAGGCTTAAGCTGCCCATTCAAATCGATAATAGAAGTTCAGTCAGCAAAGCCTGGAGGGTTTAGGTAAGTCCAAAGCCCAGTAGAAGCCGAGCGAAGGTCTTCCGAATGAGGAAGACCGGCCGGAACGTAGAAAAATGAAAGGGTGGTTCAGGCCAACACCCTAGTAGAAATGATAGAAGCTAAATGATTGGATGGATGGAATGAAATTTATTTTGATTGATGGGAATTCGTTTTGTTATCGGGCGTTTTATGCGGTGCGGGATTTGCGCACTCGGGCGGGCGAGCCGACCAACGCGGTGTATGGGTTTATCACGATGCTTGAGCGCGTGATTAAGGACGTAAAGCCGGACGGCTCGGCGGTGATGTTTGATATGCGCGGGCCTACCTTTCGTCATAAAAAATACGAGGATTATAAAATCCAGCGACCTCCGATGCCGGAGGATCTAGCGGCACAGATTCCGGTGATCAAAGACGTGATTGAGGCCATGAACATCCCTATTTTTCAGATGGAGGGCTATGAGGCCGATGATATTCTGGCCACGATTGCCAAACGTCTAGAAAAAGCGGGCCATGAGATCTATCTTGTTACCGGTGATAAAGACATGCTTCAGCTGGTCACCAAAAAAATCAAAGTGCTCAACCCACAAAAAGACAACTTTATTTACGATGAAGCAGCGGTTAAGGAGCGCTTTGGGGTGGGTCCCGACCATGTGACGGATATCATGGCGCTGATGGGAGATGCCTCCGATAATATTCCGGGAGTGGATGGGATCGGCGAAGTCACTGCTAAAAAGCTGATCGGCGAATATGGGTCGCTTGCCGCACTCTATAAGAGCATTGCCAAAGTAAAGCCGGACGGTGTGCGGCAAAAACTTGAGGCGGGAAAAGAACAGGCTCATCTTTCGCAGGAATTGGCAACCATTGTTGATGATGTGCCTTTGGAGTGGGATATCCAAAAACTAAAGGCTCACTCACCCGACACTTCCAAGCTTGTCACGCTTTACCAGCGACTTGAGTTTCGAGGTTTTTTAAGAGCTTTGGGGGCTCCCGAGGCCGCTCCTCAGGTGGAGGATACCCAGCTGCGTTATCATCTAATCGAGAAGAAAGAGGATTTTCAGAAGCTTCAAAAAAATCTGGAGACTCATTCTTCCTGGGCTTTTGATTTTGAAACCACAGGAACAGATCCTTTAAAGGCCGAGCCTATCGGGATTTCCTTTTCTTTTCGCCCAAAAGAAGCATTTTACGTAGCTTTTTCTCATCCCCAAGGGGATCTTTTTTCGGATCTGGATGCTGCGCAAAAAACCCACTCGCATAAAAGCGAGTTGAGTGCGCGAGACTGCTTGCAGTCTCTTAAAACACTTTTTGAAAATAAAAAAATCAAGAAAATCGGTCAAAACATCAAATATGAGACGATGATTTTAAAAAATTTTGGTATCTATCTCCAAGGAATCTACTTCGACACAATGGTGGCCTCTTACTGCTTAAATCCTGCCAAGCCCAATCACAATCTAGATGATATCGCCATGGAACATTTGGGGACTCGAATCACGCCGATCACGGATCTCATCGGAACGGGCCGCAATCAGATCTCGATGGCACAGGTGGCGATCGAAAAGCTTTATCGCTATGGCTGTCAAGACAGCGATGTGACTTTTAGAATCGCCAAACTTCTGGAGCCGAAGCTGGTGGAGCGCGAGGTCTGGGACCTTTTTCAAAAAATAGAGATGCCACTGGTTTCAGTGCTGGCGGATATCGAATACGATGGGATCGCCATTGACGCCAAGCTTCTTCAAAGCCTTTCTCATGAGATGGAGAAGTCTCTGGCTCGGTTGACCGCAAAGATTCATGAGGCGGCTGGGTGTGAATTTAACATCAATTCCCCTAAACAGTTGGCAGAAATATTATTTGAAAAGCTAGGCCTGCCTGTGGTAAAAAAGACTAAGACAGGCGCTTCCACGGACGTAGAAGTTTTGCAGGAACTCTCCGAAGTTCATTCTCTTCCCAAAGAAATTTTAAAATTTCGAGAGCTCTCAAAACTAAAATCAACGTATGTAGACGCGCTACCGCTGATGACCCACCCTAGGACACACCGGGTTCATACGTCGTTTAATCAGACGGTGACAGCGACGGGGCGACTTTCTTCCAGCGACCCCAATCTTCAAAATATCCCCGTGAGGACGGAAGAGGGGCGTAAGATACGACGAGCTTTTATCGCCCCCTCAAAAGACCGGGTGCTAGTGTCTGCGGACTACTCGCAGATTGAGTTGCGCGTGTTGGCTCATCTGTCTGGGGATGAGAATTTGATTCGAGCATTTTGTGAAGGCGCGGATATTCACCGTTATACGGCAGGATTGATCTTTAACACACCCATCCAGAAAGTCACGGATTCAATGAGAGAGTCCGCCAAAACCGTCAATTTTGGAATTTTGTACGGCATGGGGCCTATCAGCCTGGCCAAAAACTTGGAAATCACGCATGAGGCGGCTAAGGATTTTATCAAGGCCTATTTTGATCGCTACCCCAAGGTCAAGACTTACTTGGATCAGACCTTGGAGAGGGCCCGCAAAGAAGGTTTTGTGACGACGTTTTTTAAGCGGAGGCGTTATATCCCGGAGATTGCTTCCCGCGACCCGAGGGTAAAGAGTTTTGCGGAGCGTACGGCCATCAACATGCCGATTCAAGGGACCGCCAGTGATGTGATCAAGATTGCCATGATTGAGATCGCCCGCCGGTTGGACAAAGAAGGGTTTAAGTCGCGGATGGTTTTGCAGGTTCATGATGAACTTTTATTTGAAGTGCCTAAAACAGAGCTTAAAGAATTGGTTCAGATGGTCAGAGAAGAAATGCAAGGCGCGGTGAAGTTTGACGT
>CAZCDB010000002.1:37475-46164 GCA_964497635.1 uncultured Planctomycetia bacterium
TTTTGTTCGAGTGAAGTGGCGCCTTTTGCCAAGACAGGGGGGCTAGCCGATGTTGCAGGCTCTCTCCCGATGGCTTTAGGAAAACTGGGCATGGATGTCTTGGTGCTCATGCCGAAGTACCGGGGCATTGGTTTTACCGAGAAACACTTAAGTGATCGAGTGACGGTGCGCCTGATTGAGCATGAGGCTTTTTTCAACCGTGCCAGTCTTTATGGAAATGGCGGTCAGGATTATGCGGATAACCTGGATCGGTTTTTATTTTTTTCGACAGAGTGTTTGGCACTGACGAAGCGATTGGATTTTAAGCCGGACTTGGTTCATGTTCACGACTGGCATACGGCGCTGATTCCAGTTCTTTTGAAGACACGATATGCCAAGGACGATTTTTTTAAAAAAGCAAAGACCTTGTTGACGATTCACAACCTAGCGTACCAAGGGCAATTTGACGGATCGGAGTATTCGAAGCTGGGTTTATCTTCCGAGCTGTTTTCGATGGATGGTTTTGAGTTTTATGGAAAGGTTAATCTGTTAAAAGCGGGTCTTTTGTACGCGGATTGTTTAAATACCGTCAGCCAGACCTATGCCCAGGAGATTCAAACCCGCGAGTTTGGTTTTGGTTTGGAAGGTATTTTGCAGAAGAGAAAAAACAGACTTCATGGTATCCTCAATGGGATTGACCCCCAGATCTGGAACCCAGAGACAGATTCTAAGATTGCGCAAGTATACTCCTTAAAAGACTTTAGTGGGAAGCGGGTCTGTAAAGAATTTTTGCAAAAGAAATGTGGTTTCTCTGTCGATCCCAAGATTCCGGTGTTGGCGGTGGTTTCACGACTAGCTCATCAGAAGGGGATGGATATTCTGGCGGAAGCGATTCCCGCGATGATGAGAGAAGGAGTTCAGCTGGCGATCGTAGGGGATGGAGACTCCAGCTATAAAAGCCAGATGGAGTCCCTGGAGAAAAAATATCCGACCCGCATGAAGGTGTTTGCGGGTTTCCAGGTCCAGGAAGCGCACGATCTCTACGCGGGGGCAGATTTGTTTTTAATGCCTTCTCTTTTTGAGCCTTGTGGCTTGGGACAGATGATCAGCATGCGCTATGGCACAATTCCTGTGGTTCGCTCGACGGGAGGTTTAAAAGATACGGTGGTGGATGCCACGGCGGATCCTACAAGAGGCAATGGTTTTTCTTTTGTCACTCCAACACCGGAGGAACTAATGAAGGTTTTATCCAGAGCCTTGAGCTATTTTCAAGAGAAGCAGCCGTGGAATCAGCTGATGGAGCGGGCGATGGCGATGGATTTTTCGTGGGATGAGAGCGCTAAAAAATATGTGGAGCTTTACCGGGAGATGAGCGCATGATTGTCGTGGGAATCACGGGTAATTTTAGTTCCGGAAAAAGTGCCGTGACCCGTATTTTTAAAAAGTTAGGCGCAAAGGTGTTTGATGCGGACGTTGCCGCAAAGAAGGTGGTCCAGAGGGGCACAGCGCTTCATCGAGCCATCATTCAAATTTTTGGAAAAGAATATTTGGATCCCAAAGGTCAGATTGACCGACGAAAATTGGCGCAGAGAGTTTTTTCAGTGCCCAGTGATTTAAGAAAGCTTAATATTTTGGTTCATCCCGAAGTGATTTTTGAAGCGATGAAAATGAAAAAAGACCTCAAAGCCAAAAAAGGGATTTTGGTTTTGGATGTCCCGCTTCTGTATGAAACAAAAATGGAGCGTCTGGCGGACCGGGTGATTGTCGTCAACTCTACTCGTGATGCGATGATCTCTCGTGGGATCAAAAAGGGAGTAAAACCCGCCCTATCCAAAAAAATTCTAGCGACTCAGTGGCCTTTGTCTCGCAAAGTAAGCCGTGCGGACTATGTCATTGAAAACAGCGGTAATTTAAAGATGCTGGAAAAGCAAGCGAAGCAGATTTATCAACAAATTCAACAGGAGGCAAGACCCAACAATGCAAATTGATTCAGCAAATCTAAAAAAGATGAAAATGGCTGAGCTGACAGATTTAGCTCAAAAGCTTAAAGTTTCAGATGTGAGTGCTCTAAAAAAACAAGACCTGATTTTTAAAATTCTTCAAGCCCAACCGGAGAAAGAAGGCCAGATGATCGGGGAAGGGGTGCTTGAAATTTTACAAGATGGCTTTGGGTTTCTGCGTTCTCCCAACTACAATTATTTACCCTGCCCCGATGATATCTATGTTTCCCCTTCTCAGATTCGTAAGTTTAATCTGCGGACCGGTGACACGGTTTCCGGGCAGATTCGCTCTCCTAAAGAGGGGGAGCGTTATTTTGCCATGCTCATGGTGGACAAGGTCAACATGGAATCTCCACAGAATATCAAAGAGAAAATCCTCTTTGATGATCTGACTCCTCTTTATCCCCGCGAAAAATGGCAGTTGGAGCTGGCTCAGAGTGAGGTTTCGACTCGTATTCTAGATCTTCTCTCGCCCATCGGTAAGGGTCAGCGCGGACTCATCGTAGCCCCGCCTTATAGTGGTAAAACCGTACTCTTGCAAAAAGTCGCCAATGCGATTACCACCAATCACCCGGATGCGGTTTTGATTGTGCTTCTGATTGATGAGCGTCCGGAAGAGGTCACGGATATGCAGCGCTCGGTCAAAGGAGAGGTGGTCAGTTCAACTTTTGATGAACCTGCCGAGCGGCATGTGCAAGTCGCTGAAATGGTGATCGAGAAAGCCAAGCGTCTTGTGGAGTGCAAAAAAGATGTCGTGATTCTTTTGGACAGCATCACGCGTCTGGCGCGCGCGTACAACACGACCGTGCCTCATTCTGGTAAGATTTTGACCGGCGGCGTGGATTCCAACGCGCTTCATAAGCCCAAGCGCTTCTTCGGAGCGGCTCGAGCTCTGGAAGAGGGTGGAAGCTTGACGATCATCGCCACGGCCCTGGTGGATACCGGAAGCCGCATGGATGAAGTCATTTTTGAAGAGTTTAAAGGGACCGGTAACATGGAAGTGCAGCTAGATCGCAATCTTTTCCACCGTCGCATTTACCCAGCGATTGATATCAAGCGTTCCAACACGCGCCGTGAAGAGCTTTTGGTGCCTCAAGAGGACCTTGCCAAGATCTGGATCTTGAGAAAAGTGCTCAACGAGCTCAACACGACCGAGGCGATGGAGCTTTTGATCGAAAAAATCGCCAAGACTAAAACAAATAAAGATTTCTTGAAAAATATGAACAAAGCCTCATAATACAGGCTTCTTAAGGAGAGGTTATGAAAGATAAAATTCACCCGAAATACCAAGAAACCACAATCACCTGTCTTTGCGGGAATGTGATTCACACTCGCTCAACCAAGGCCAGTATCCGTGTTGAAATCTGCGCCGGCTGCCATCCCTTTTTCACCGGGAAGCAGAAGTTGATTGATAGCGCAGGCCGCGTGGAGAAGTTCCAAAAACGTTACGCTGCAAAATCAGGCAAGTAAAAAGCGCTTTTAACAGCGTTATTTTTCGCACGTGCGTTTCTTAAAAAAGGTTCAGGAGAAGGTGGCTCGGTTTCATGAAGTCGAGCGCCTTCTCCACGACCCCTCGGTGACCTCCGACCCTTCCCGGGTCAAAGATTTAGGCAAAGAATTCCGCAATCTCGAAAAGATGAATTCCCTTTACGCCGAATATCTCAAAATCCAGGACGAGAGCCTCGAAGTCAAAAATCTCTTGTCCGATAAGTCCCAGTCCCAAGATCTAATCCAGATGGCCTCTCAAGAAGCTCAAACCTTAGATCTTCGTGAAAAAAAAGTAATCCATGAAATTGAAGCCCTTCTGATACAAGAAGATCCGATGCTGGCAAAGAATGCCATTCTAGAAATCCGGGCGGGGACAGGCGGACTAGAAGCAGGGCTTTTTGCTGGGGATCTTTTAAGAATGTATTCTCGCTTTAGCGCCCACTGCGGTTTTAAAATCGAAGTCCTGTCTAGCTCTCCCAATGAAGCGGGGGGCTTAAAAGAAGTCATCGCTTCCATCACCGGTTCCGGGGCTTATGGGAAGTTTAAATTTGAGAGCGGCACTCACCGAGTTCAGCGTGTTCCCGCGACAGAAACCCAAGGACGGATTCACACCTCTGCGGTGACGGTAGCCATTTTGCCGGAGGCCGAAGAAGTGGATGTGGAAATAAAGACAGAGGATTTAAAAATCGACGTTTTTCGCTCGGGAGGTCCGGGGGGGCAGAGCGTCAACACGACGGACTCCGCGGTTCGTATCACCCACATCCCTTCAGGTCTTGTGGTCAGCTGCCAAGACGAAAAATCTCAGCTTAAAAATAAGCAAAAAGGCATGAAGATCCTACGTGCCCGTCTTTATGAAAAAATTACCAACGAACGAAATGCCGAAATCGCCAAGCAGCGCAAGGAACAAGTGGGCTCCGGAGATCGCAGTGAAAAAATCCGCACCTACAATTTCCCTGATCGCCGGGTGACGGATCATCGGATTGGACTGACCGTCTACAATCTGGAAGCGGTGCTTGAAGGCGACCTGGATGCATTTGTGAATGCACTCTTCGAAGAAGAACTTGCTAAAAGCTGATCATCTGCTGAAAAAACCAAGCTCATCCACAGCCCAAGAAAATATTTTATTTCTCAAAGAGATTCAAAAATTTTTACGGGAGAAAAAAATTGTCTCCGCGGCGGTGGAAGCGGAAATCTTAGTCCTTCATTGGACTCGCCAGGACCGTGTCTCTTTTTTTACCGGACAGAAAGCCATTTCTCCTTTTCAAAAAAAACAGATTTTGAAAATGGCTCAACGTCGCACAACAGGCCTTCCTTTGGCCTATTTGATCAAAACCGCCGGGTTTTGGGGGCGTGACTTTTGGGTGGGACCCTCTGTTTTGATCCCCCGACCTGAAACGGAGCTTTTGGTCGAAGAAACGCTCAAAATCCTGACTCCAAAGGCCAAAATTTTGGAGGTGGGGACCGGATCTGGGTGTATCGCGGTCAGTTTGACAATCGCCCGACCAGACTGTAGAATGACCGCTCTTGACGTGTCAGCCGAAGCGCTTAAAACCGCCCGTAAGAACGCCCGTTTGCATGGGGTTCGCCGGCGGATTTCTTTCTTCCGGAGCCATTTGTTTTCTTGTTTTGGATTGGGACGCCGCGGATATTGGGATGTGATTGTTTCCAATCCGCCCTATATTCCCAAAAATGAGTTGAGCCGACTGCCTCGTGAAGTCCGGCGAGAGCCTCGTTTGGCGCTGGACGGGGGAGCTCGGGGGTTTGAGGTGATCGAAGCGCTGGTGGAGCAGGCGCCCCGTTATTTGAGGCCGCAAGGCACTCTTTTGATGGAGATCGGGAAGGGACAGTCAAAAATTTTAGTTAAAAAAGTGAAGCAGAATAAAACTTATAAAAGTATCCAACTAGTAAAAGATTACGCGGGCATTGACCGCATGGCGATCCTAAAAAAAGATGGATAAATTAGTTGTCGAGGGCGGCAGGAGACTGGAAGGCACCGTGGAAATCAGCGGGGCCAAAAATTCGTCCCTTCCGATTTTAGCCGCGACCGTTCTTTCAAAAGAAAAGTCTGTGATTCGTAACGTCCCCCAAGTGGCGGATGTCTTCACGATGGTGAAGATTTTAAAGTCCCTGGGAGCCAAGGTCTCCCATGTGGGCGATGTGGTGGAAGTGGACCCCGCGGGGATTCGCAATCCGGTATTGACGTATAAGCTGGTTAGCACCATGCGCGGCTCGATTTGTTTTTTAGGACCTTTTTTGGCTCGTTTTTCTTCGGCCCAGATTTCTTTTCCGGGGGGCTGTGTGATCGGGCCCCGTCCGATTGATTTGCATCTGAAGGGTGTGCGCGCACTGGGTGCGGAAGTTAATCTTGAGCATGGTTATGTGATTGCCAAGGCCAAGCAGCTCAAAGGTGCACGCGTGTATCTAGGCGGCGCATTTGGCTCGAGTGTTTTGGGAACCGGAAATGTCATGATGGCGGCCACGATGGCCAAGGGAAAGACTGTCATCATCAATGCAGCCTGCGAGCCCGAAGTTGTGGACTTAGGAAATTTTTTGAAAAAAATGGGAGCCAAGATTTCAGGCCTTGGTTCGCCGACGATTGAAATTGAGGGGGTCAAAAAACTCTCCGGTGCGCAGTACTCGATCATCCCCGATCGCATTGAAGCGGGGACTTACATGATTGCCTCGGCCATCACCAAGGGCGATGTGACGATCAAAAATTTTGATTTGGGAATGCTGGGCGCGATGTTGGATAAAATGCGTGAAGCCGGTGTCATGATCACCGAAAAAAACGGCCATGTGCGTGTGCGCCGCGAGAAGGTGCTCAAGCCAGTATCTGTGACGACGCTGCCGTATCCTGGGTATCCGACGGATTTGCAGGCGCAAATGATGGCGCTGATGTGTGTGGTGCCGGGGATCAGTGTGGTCACCGAAAAGATTTATCCTGAGCGTTTTATGCATGTTAGTGAGCTCAATCGTATGGGGGCCAGTATTATTTTGGAGGGACCCAGTGCGATTGTGAGTGGGAATAAAAAACTCTCCGGCGCTCCGGTGATGGCCTCGGACTTAAGAGCCAGCGCGGGTCTAGTGGTGGCGGGTTTGGTCGCGGAGGGTACAACAGAGATTTCTCGTATCTATCATTTGGACCGTGGGTATGAAAATTTGGTCGCAAAGCTGCAGCATTTAGGGGCCAAGATTCGCCGGGAAAAAGATCTAAGGTGATTTTTTATAAGGGGGTGTTGAAATGGCAGTCGCAATTCGTTTGAAAACGATGGGAACTAAAAAGAAGATCAAGCACCGTATTGTTGTGACTGATTCTAAGTCACCTCGCAACGGCCGCTTTATCGAAGAGGTGGGTTCTTGGGATCCATCCAAAGAGCCACCAATCGTCCGTGTGAAGAATGAGCGTGTGGAGCACTGGATCAAGCAGGGAGCACAGCCTTCGGAGACCGTTCGAAGCATATTAAAAAAAGTAGGCGTCAAGTCAGGACCTAGAAGATAGGCGTGTGAAGATTCAGGTTCTGACGCTTTTTCCTGAGATGTTTGATTTGCTGACATCTCATTCGATCATGAAGCGAGCGATCGAAAAGAAAAAGGTCACCCTCACAGCGCACAATCTTCGGGATTGGACGCATGATCGCCACAAGTCTTGTGACGATCGGCCGTTTGGCGGGGGCCCGGGGATGCTCTTGAAGCCTGAACCTATTTTTGAGGCGCACGAAGAGCTTTTTGGAAAGAAGAAAAAAGGGAAAAGTTTCCGTTTTATCTATCTTTCCGCGCAAGGGGAACGCTTTAACCACGCTAAAGCCGTGGAGCTTTCGGGTTGTAAGGAGATCGCCTTCCTGTGTGGGCATTATGAGGGGGTGGATCAGCGGGTGGTGGATGAGCTAGTGACGGATGAGATATCCATCGGGGACTACGTTTTGACGGGAGGAGAACTCCCCGCGATGGTGGTGATCGATGCCTTGGTGCGTTTGATCCCCGGGGTGGTCGGTTCGGCGGACTCGACAACATTTGAATCTTTTACCCAAAATCTGCTAGAATACCCGCAGTATACAAGACCCGCCGTTTACCGGGGGCTTTCAGTCCCTGCGGTACTTTTATCGGGGAATCATCAGAAGATACAGGAATGGCAGAAAAGCGAAGCGCTGAAGCGAACGCTCAAGCGACGGCCGGATCTTTTGAATTTAAATAAGAAAAAAGGAAGGTAGGACGTTATGGGACAACATCGTTTAATTCAGGGGCTCGAGAGCGAGCACATGAAAAAAGAGACACATAAGTTTAAGGTCGGGGACACCATCCGCGTCGGGGTTCGTGTCGACGAAGGAGAGGGCAAGTTTCGTACTCAGATGTTTGAGGGGATTGTTGTCCGCAAAGAAGGCTCCGGCCTGCGCGAGAATTTTACCGTGCGCCGTGTTTCCTTTGGAGAGGGTGTGGAGAGAAAGTTTCCCTTTCATTCCCCAACCGTTCAGAAGGTAGAGCTTTTGCGCTCCGGCCGTGTGCGCCGCGCGAAGTTGTATTATCTTCGTAACGCCAAGGGTAAGGGCGGACGTATCGAAGAAGAGCGTCGCAAAGAGGAAACAGTTGCCGTTGGCAGCGCACCAGCAGCTGCTTCAGCATGATCTTGATTTAATCGATCAGGGATTTAAGTCCCTGACGGGCGTGGATGAAGCGGGACGTGGCCCTTTAGCGGGTCCGGTCGTCGCCTCAGCCGTGATCGTCAGGGACTTTTCATTTTCTTCCCCGATCAATGATTCGAAGAAAATGTCGGCCAAGGCCCGCGAGCGAGCCTATGATGAAATCATAGCCAAGTGTGTGGTGGGGATCGGCATTAAGGATCACGGAGTGGTCGATCGCATCGATATCTTTCAGGCGACCTTAAGGGCGATGGAAGAGGCGGTGATGAAGCTTGGGGAGACACCGGATCTGATTTTGGTGGATGGACCCAAAACCCCCAATCTACCTTTTCGGCAGCGGCCGATTGTGGATGGGGATGCGATTTCGTTTTCGATTGCTTGCGCGTCCGTGATTGCGAAAGTGACGCGGGACCGCTTGATGGAAGTTTACGCGGGAGAGTATCCGCAGTATGGTTTTGAGAAACACAAAGGTTATGGCACCCGGGATCATATCGAAGCGATTAAAAAAAATGGTCCCTGCAAGATTCACCGCAAGACTTTTGAACCGATAAAATCACTTTATGGAAACTTTACTGATTATTGATTTTG
>CAZCDB010000003.1:0-2481 GCA_964497635.1 uncultured Planctomycetia bacterium
CGGCCTGAAAAGGGTTTTAAACTAACTGGCGTGCATCTTATTAGCGGTGTAGGTCGCCGCGCCAAGGGGAGGGGCGGTTTAGGAGGATGCGTAAAACGCAGATGGAGAGGATCCAGATCATGATGATTGAGCCTAGGGGGTGCAGGAGTGCGTACCAGGGGTCGGATTTGACCATTTTGTTCCCGATAAAACGGATGACGATAATAAATAGACAAAGGCCTAAGGCGAGTATCAGTGCGGAAGAATCATAATATTTTGACTGATAGATTTTGAAAAGAATTTCTATTTTCAGAAGGATAAAGGGTCCCAGGGAGACAAACAGAAACAAAAATATTTTGTGCAGGATGTCAGGGATGTTTTTATTAAAAAGATGGGTGAAGATACGCGTCCAGCCGGTTTTGATTTCGTGGAGGGTGCTGTACATCCGGGTGGAGTAAAGATGGGTGCCGTTTAAAAACTGCATCGTGAAGCCGGCGGCTCTGATTTTTCTGGCAAGTTCTACGTCTTCGACAACCTCTGTCTTGACAGACTCATTGCCGCCTACTTTTTCGTAGACTTCTTTTTTCACTAAAATAAATTGTCCATTGGCCAGAATAATCCCACTTTTAGGATCGTTGACCTTTTCGCTGTTGAACCAAAGCGCAAGACTTCCCACAGCCAGAGGCTGAACGGTTTTTTCCCAGAAGCTTCTGGATTCTGTTTCAGGAGCGAGGGTTAGAAAATCAATTTTCTTCGAGATGGCCGCATGGAGGGCGGAGGCCACGGACTCCGGGTGATGGGTGGTATCGGCATCGGTAAAGAGTAGCCAGTCCCCGGTAGCGGCTTTGGAGCCGGCCACCATGGCGTGGTTTTTTCCGGTCCAGCCGGGAGGGAGTTTTTCAATGGTGATGATGCGAAAAGGGAAGGGGGAGAGCTGCTTAAAATTTTCAAGCAAGTGCGCGGTGCGGTCGGTGGAACGGTCGTTGACGACGATGATTTCACAATTTTTATAATTTTGGCGAAAAAGGTGGTAGAGGCAATGAGCGATATTTTTTTCTTCATTTTTGGCAGGGACGATGATCGAAACCTTGAGAGCTTCGGAGCTTGGCGTTGAAATTTTTTCAATGGGTGGATTTTTTTTGCCAAGACGGCCCAGCCACACGACGCGACGAATCCAGACTAGAAAAATAACAATCAGATAAAAATTAAGAATAAAAAGAATCATTTAGGAGAGGGAGTAGCCGCCGTCAGCGATGATTGTTTGACCGTAAATCCAATCAGATCCTGGACTTAAGAGAAAAGAGATGATTTTTGCGATATCTTCCGGTGTGCCCAAGCGCTTGCCCGGAGTGCGAGCGAGAAACTCATTTTTCATTTTTTCAAAATCGGGAAACATTTTAAGCGAATCTGTTTCAATGAGGCCACCCGATACCGCGTTGACATGAATTTTATAGGGAGAAAGTTCCACAGCCAGGTAACGGACAAGGTTTTCAAGCGCCGCTTTGGAAATACCGATGGCGCCGTAATTGGGCGTGAAATGCTGGGCCCCCAAGCTTGAGAGCGTCAAAACTTTCCCCCCGTGAGTTTTCATCAGAGGTAGCGCCGCTTGGGTCAAAAGCAAAAAAGCCTTGGCATTGACGTCCAAAGAGATATCCCAATCCTTTACACGTAGTTGGTGGACGGGTTTGAACACGCCTAGTGCCGCGTTATGGATCAGATAATCAAGGCGGGGAGTGTGTTTCTTAACTTCTTCAAAAATCGAGGTAATTGTCTCAGGTTCTCCGATATTCCCTGGTAGGAGGATGACTTTAGCGCCGAGACCTTCAGCCTCTTTTTTGACATTTTCCGCCGACTCGTCATCACGTAGGTAATTAAGGAAAATCGTAAGCCCTTTTTTGGCCTGGGAGAGCGTGATCGCCCGCCCAATGCCCCGCGAGCCGCCGCTGATAAAGAGATATTTTTCAGTCATGGGTCTAATGTATCACACCCAAGATGGTAAAACCAAGAGGGGCTTTGCAGAGTCAAGAGTGATTTCTCGACTCTGTCAGAGAAGGGGACTCAAGTTTTTTTAAAAAACTAAAACATAAACTTTTTTAGCACCGATCCGCCGGAAGAATTTGATGTATCTGTGATAAGCCTGTATCTTAAATGGACATGTCCGTTTGCCAAAGAGATCGTGGTGATATCGATCCCGTAGTAGAAGAAATGAATCTGCGAACTAATCCTTTGTACCAGATCAAATACTTTGGCACCCGTGGAAGTGTTGAACACCTGATAATTCTTGGGTCCCTTGGTATCGCCCCAGGCGTCAGCCGTCAACACACCCAGATTTTTTCCATCTGGGGTAAATTTAACTTTGGATATCCTGTCACGCAAGTGGTTCATCAATTGCAGAGCGGCATAGCTATAGACAGCTGTCGAATAGGCCTTCACGGAAATGACCGTCTCGGTGCTACCGCGGCGGACGACGATCTTTTCGATACGGCCCGTCGGCGTTTCTTC
>CAZCDB010000003.1:2581-45519 GCA_964497635.1 uncultured Planctomycetia bacterium
GTCACTGCCGTCTCACTCAGGATATTACCGGTAATCCTGTCACGTATGACGATCATGTCTTTGGGTGTTGGTGCGAACGATGGCCCGTGCCCCGCCTGAAAAGGCACCACATAAGGTCGAACATAAACATCGATGGAGCCGTTGGTCAGCTTGAAAGTTTCGCCGGAAAAAATGTGATTGCCATTGGAGTCTGTTGGGATTCTGTTTCGTGCCGCCGCAAATGCGTCCCGCACCGCTTGATGGTTAGCTTTTTTTACGGCATCCATTTCTTTTGCGATGGCATCATTAAGCATGGTGATAGCCGCATCGATCGCCGAGACATATTCACTTGTCCCTGCCGCAAAATGATTGACTTCGGAATAACTTGTCCGGGTCACATAACCTGAAACAGTGTTGAGGGTGATCGGAAATGCGTAAGGACCGTTCCCGACTAGCTTCACACTAAAAAGATGATCCCCATACTCCGAGGAAACCGTAGAATTGGTCACATAAAACGGCCCGTGTCCCGACACATAATAGGGCTCGGAAGTATAAGTAACCGTTGAAACTTCAAAACGTTTATTTATGAAAGCCCTGATGGCATCCATGCCATTTTTTAAGTTGTTAAGAATCGTCTGATTGGGGGATGTTTTACGGCTTTCACGGTCATAAGTATATTGAAGTTCCCGCAGGTCCGCGTTATCTCCTCCGCCAAGAGCCAGAAACTCGCCAGGTTCTTTTTGTTCGCTGATCGAAGTAACCGTTAAACGGGCGGTGAAAGGATTTATACGAGAGGCCGTTATCACCCTAAAACCCATGGGTTTTGATCCGTCATAGGTGGTTTTGTAATAACCAAGATAATCGTCCACAATAACCGTAGTTTTAGATTCGGAAATATTAACACTGGCTTGGCTAAAAATCCCCGATTGGCTGGCTGCGGCAGTCCGAGCTTCCATAAAAACATTCCCCGCTTCAAAGGTCCGAAGTTCGGCCGCTGTGTAATCCAGGCGAAGTTTGTCAGTGGTATTGAGGGAACTTCTTGAGGCTGTGATCATATTAAGGATTGTCTGCATGGGGACGGCGATCAAACCCGAAGGGGTCATGACCGTCAAGTCTCCGCCAGCCGACGTACTTCCACCCGTCCGATCCAATTGATAAGATCCTTTAAATGCGCCGGTAGCCGTCACAATACGGTTGATCGTGATATTCTCCTTGTCTACCGTAAGCGTTGTAGTGATTCCGTCTTTTTGTATCGAAATAGAAAAATCAGGGATATTTTTGGTAATTTCGTCGAGCTGGGCCCGGACTTTGACTTTCTGCGAATTTTCATTCAAGCCAGCTTCAGATGCAAAAAGATTTTGCAGGCGCTGATGAACGGTTATCGCGGGAGCGGCGTATTTAGCGACAGCATTATATTTAGCGGTGGCAAGTTCTGCGGCGATAACATTCAATTTTTGGTCATTAGCCTGCGATAAAGCGCTAGCGGCTTCAACATCAGAGATCATTTGATCCAAGGCATCGTACCAGGATTGTGTTTCTGGCTGATAGGTTTCACTTATATGAATGGGTGCTTGATAATATCCATCAGCCGTTGTTTTGCCGGTTTCATCCTGAGAAAAATAGATTATTCGAGTGCTTGGTTTAAAAGTGTATCTCTGTTTGAACGGGTACGTTCCTCCGGAACTTGAGTGCCCTTTGGTTTTGAGAATTGCGATCTCATCGGATTGATAGACATTTTTTGAAATTTGGACCTGAAAATCCCCGAGAACTACCTGAACGATGGAATCCGCAGGAGTTGACACATTTTGGGCTTGAACCGACTGATTTAAGTGGTCTATATTCGCCTGCGCCGCGTTTTCAGCACTCTGTAAATTGGCGGCGGATACACCTGGTGCGGGCTGGACGGTGGTGTTGCTTGTCGGGATCATGGGATCTGCCAAGGCTACGGATGGCATGATCTGAGCGGAGAGCACAGATACTATTAAAAGTATTTTGAGTGCGCGATTATTTTTTTTGTAACCCATTTCCTAAGCCCTCAGTAATCTGTTAGAGAATCTATTTTGTTCGCCATCAAGCGAAATCTCATCTAGTGCTCTAACCTTACACCAGAAAAATTTGAGTTTCAATGGGAATTAAGAAAAAAAATTATAAAGTTCTTCAAAATATAATATTGCCTTAATATACCAACTTAAATTTGCCTGACTTTTTAAATGAACCATAATTTTAATTTTTGATTAATCCTGGAAAGAAATTTTATATGAATTTTGGCCAAATTTATTGAATAATCTTTAGAAAGAATTTTATATTCTAGGGAAAGAGATTCAGGGCGTTTACCAGCAAGATTTGTGATAGAATTTACAGCATGACTGAAATTTCAAAAGAAGAAAAAACAAAGGTAGCTGCCTGGGAAGCCAAGCGATTTGAGCTGTGGATCCTGTTTCTTCATTTTCTGGCGATGACGGTGCTGGGGTTGGCGCTTTTTCCGATGATCTATTTCTTTTATGTGGTGTGGAAGGCGATGAGCATCTATGCGGTGTGGATGAAGATCCTTGTGTTCTCATTTTCGATCGCGTTTGGATACTTTCTTTTTGGGGCAACGTTGATTGTGCTTTGTGTGGCGACCAAAAATCTTTTTCGATTCAAAATCGCCCCAGGACTCTTTTCAATTCACTCAAAAGAGGCCCTTAGCTGGATGGGGTACAACAGCATGATTTTGATCGCCAACAGTGCGTTTCTGGATGTGTTTCGGCTCTCGCCTTTTCAGATCTGGTTTTATCGTCTCATGGGGGCTAAAGTGGGCGAGAGAGTCAATGTGAATACCGCGGGATTGGCAGACCTCTCTATGCTTGAGATTGGGAATGATGTGCTCATCGGCGGTGGTGTGGCGCTGATCTGTCATGCTTCCGAGAGGGGATTCTTAAGGCTTTCTCCGACGAAGATTGGCAACAACGTCTCGATTGGACTTGGCTCGGTGATCATGCCGGATGTTGAAATTGGCGATGGAGCCTCCATTAGCCCTTGCAGTCTTTTGCCCAAAGGGACTCGCATCCCCGCACGAGGCATCTGGGGAGGCAATCCGGTGAAGGATTTGCGGGCCGAAAGGCGGGAGGCACTCAAGAATGAACAAAATTAAAACAGTGGCTATTTTTTTGCTTCCACTTATTTTTTTAGGAGCTCAAATGAAAACACAGGAAAAAATCAAGATCTACAATGCTACTACCGGCAAGACAGAGCTTGTGGAAAAGGTGGTCAAGACGGACGAAGAGTGGAAAAAAATCCTCACGCCGAAGCAATTTGATGTCACCCGACGAAAAGGTACCGAGGCACCGTTTAGCCAGAAGTGTGCCATCCCTCCATCAGGAGAGGGGATTTATCAGTGTGTGGGCTGCGGGACGGATTTATTTGCTTATGGGAAAAAATTTGAGTCCGGGACGGGCTGGCCGAGCTTTTTTGACCCCATTTCTTCTTTGAATGTCGAAGAAGAGGAAGATAATACCTTTGGAATGCGACGCGTGGAAGTGTTGTGCGCGCGCTGTGGAGCTCATTTGGGGCATGTTTTTGACGATGGACCTCCGCCCACAGGGAAGCGTTACTGTATTAATACGGTCGCGCTGAAGCTGGTATCCTCCTAAACCCTCTCCCAAGCTCATTTTGAAAGTACTTCTCTTTTAGAGGGGTTTGTGATAGAAATATGGGGTCACAATTGAAAGATAATGAACTTTTTAACCAAGGGAGAAACAACGTGGCAGCAAAAAAAGCAAACGCAGCATTCATGAAACCCCTCCAACCCAGCGAAGCTCTTTCTAAAGTCGTTGGATCCAAGGCTCTTCCCCGTACCCAGGTGGTAAAGAAACTTTGGGAATACATCAAGAAGAATGACCTGCAGGATAAGAAGAACAAGAGAAACATCAATGCCGACGCCAACTTGAAGCCGATTTTCGGCAAGGCGCAGGTCTCGATGTTTGAAATGACCAAGCTCGTTTCCAAGCACCTGAAATAAAAGAACCAAAACTAACCCCGCCCACCCACAAGGTGAGCGGGGTTTTTTATTGTTTACCCAGTTTTTCCGTTTTGAAAAATGTATGTCGTTGGTTGTGGAGATGGCGAAGAAATAGGGTCCGAAGACGGTGATGGATTGGGTTGTGTCGTGGTTGGTGTGTTGGGTTTGGAAGTTGTGGTTACCTGAACTGTTGGTTCTGATGTTGGTGTTGTTCCGGGTTTTGGCGTTACCGTTGTAGGATTTCCAGATGACGTTGTATTGGATACAGGATTTCCCGATGATGGTGCTGCTGCAAGCTCTGATTTTGCTTTTGCTGCTTTTTCTGCTTTCGCTGCCTTTGCCGCTTCTTTCTCTGCTTGAGCTAACATCGCAACAACCTCTCTTCGATGTCTTTCTCTCTCATCCGCCTGTTTTTTGAATGCTGCAGGTCCAATTTCAAACATCTCTTGTGCATATTGACTATAGGCCATTTGCCTGTTATCCGGGTCATCGCGGACCTGACGACCAATCTCCTCAACGGTTTTAGATCTGATAGCAAGAATTGAATTCTTTAACTGTTCTTCATCAGTTAAAGAAGGGTTCAGTGACCTTATGGCCCGATTAAGGGCTTTTTGCGTAATATCGGTAAGGTCGAGCTCTTTCACTTGGTTGACACCTTGAAGACCGCCCGGCCGCTTTTGGTTAGGAGTACTTTTCAGATAGTTGTTAAATGCAATCCTTTGTTTTTCAAAAATTTTTCTCTCCTCATTTACAATTCTTGTAACCTCTTCTACAAGCTTTGCGATCATTACTAGTCTTTTTTGCATATCAGCAGCTTCTTTAGCATCAATAGCTGCTTGTTTGGCGGCTTCGGTGGCAGCTTTTTGAGCGGCTTCCTCGGCAGCTCTTTGAGCAGCCTCATCCACAGCTTTTTTGGCGGCAGCTTTCTGGGCGGCTTCTAAGATAACAGCGGCTTTTGCTTCAGGAGTGGTAGCATCGTTGGCCGTTTGTGATTTTCCCTTGGCTGCCTCTGCTTTTGAAACGGCTTCGGCTGAGTCTTTCGTCAGCTGACTGGCTATAGTCCTAGCATAATCCGCGTCAGCTTTTGCGCGATCAGCAGCCAGCACTACGCGGGCGGTCTCAACAGCTAAGTCACCCGCGTAGATCCTGGCGTTGTTATACGCCGTTTGTGTTTTATTATATTCGTCTTTCAATGAATCAATAGTTGTCTTTGAATTTTTATTCTTAACAGCCAGGTCATAAGCAGCTTTGGCTATGTCGTATTTTTTCAGCGCTTCATTTTTGTTCGCGTCGGCTGACAGTTGTTTAGCTTTGGCGGCCTCGACCTCGGCTTGGGAAGTTTCGCTCAAAACAAGCAGGCGAGCCGCTTCTTGGGATGCCTGGTTGGCCTTTTCTCTGGCGAGGTCCGCTTCGGTTTTTAATTGATGGTACTGCTCTTCTGCTTTGACGGCTAAAGAAGCATCGATTTTTTCTTTTGTTTCGTCAATGATTCGCTGGGCCTCTTCCAGCTTTTTAGCCTCTCTAGCCGCAGCTTCTTTGGCGGTTTTGGCTGCCTGAATGGCTTCGGTGGCGTCTTTATGTTTCTGTATTTTGGTAGAATCGGCTCGTTCGGAAGATATCTTGGCAAGGACCAAGGCATCATTTGTTGTCCTCTTGATCGCCTCGGCGGCGTTTGCGGCAGCTTTTAAAGCGTCCATCTTTGTTTTGCTAGCATCCAGAGCAAGGCGTTTGTCATTCAGCTCTTTCTGAAGCTTCGTGTTGGCCGTCACCTTAGCGTTAGCGGCATCCAACGCGGCCTTATTAGCCGATGTGCTTGCCGCGTCATAAGTCTTTTTTGCTTTAAAAAATGCGGATGCGAGAGCATCCCCATCAGTCTCAGCTTTCTTGATTCTGGTGTCCAATCGATTGCTTGCAGGATCTTCTTTTTTAACCATAGCGTCGTAATCTGCCTTAGCTTTTGCCGCGTCCATCTGAGCTTTCTCAGCGGCGATCCTGGCGTTCACGGCGGCGATCTCAGCGTCAACGTAAATGGCTGCCGCATCGGCTGCCGCATCGGCTGCTTCCTCAGCGGTCTTGGAAGCGGTTTCTTTTATATTTTCCAATTCAGTACTTCTTTTCTCTGCCTCAAATGAGGCTTTTTCGGCATTTGCGGTTTCCAGGGTCCGTTGGTGAATGGCAAGATTTGATTCTGCTTTCTTAAGGTCTTCTTCCATTTTGGCACGCTGTTTTTCCGACTCAACCGCTTGGTCTCTGAGAGGAACTTCTTTTTTAAGAACGCTGTTGAGTTGTGGTATTAGCTCCTCATACACCTTTTTTTCATTGGTTTCTATTTGTTTCTTAGCTCGAAATATGTCGATCTCGTCTTGCAGGAGTCTATGTGCGCGCTCAAGCCTAGCGGCGTACTCCGCCTGTGTGATTTTTCCTGATTTTATTTTTGCTCTCATCTCCTTAGGTGATTCTTTAGGGCCGAACAAAATTGATGTTTTGGTTGCATCTCCTGTATCAGGGTCCATTTCGTTTAAGGCGGCGCTTTCTTCCTTGGTAATATACTCAAGTTTAGCCTTGTCTATATAATCCAAGCCCTTTTTTGGATCTGGCACAATGATAGGATTTACAATCTTCTTTGGGTCTATCTCGTTGAATTCTTTTGAAAGAAGCCGATTTTCTTCTTCGTGTCGTTTTATGTCCGCTTCCAAGTTTTGGTTTTGTTGGATAAGACGTTCTCGTTCTGCCTTAAGCTCAGTTTCCTTATCCATAAGCTCATTCAATTGTGCCTGGGGGCTTTGCAGGCTATCCATAGCCTTAATGACTTCTAGCTCCTCTTTTAGTCGGGCGATCTGATTCGACTCATACTCCATTTCTGCTTCTGCTTTTTTTATTTTTTGCTCGATGACGAGCTCCGCTCTTTTAGACGAATCCCGTTCACCTGCCAGCGCAAGCTCATTCTTTACGGATTCAATTTTTTCTTTTGCGGCAACGACAGCGTCGGTTGCATTTTCAATTGATTCTCTGGTTTCAAAGTGTTTTTTGGCGGATGCCTCAAGTGAGGCATCGGCTTCAGTCAAAGCTTTTTTAGCGGCATCCAACGCTTTTTTAAATTCACCGGAGCCTATGGCTGCAAGCGAAGATTGTTCGACAGTGGATCTCTCAATAACTCCTTTATCAAAGACGGCTCCGCTATCTATTTTGGCAGCCTTATCTTTTTTTAGCTGTTGTTCGTATTTTTCTTTGATGGAATAAGGCACTAGTATTGAGCTGATCTTTTTCCCGGGATCGGCATAATCTGTTGCAAAGTTTTTATTTTTTTTGCCTAAAACATTATTTAGGTCTGACTGGAGATTTTTTGACCCACCTGGCACTGGCGGGATTTCAGCAAGAGTGGCACCATGAGAATTTTTAAAAACAAATTTCCCAGAGGAGTCGACCAAGACGACCACTTTATCACCGGATTTAAGCGGGGGATACTTCTCCGGATGAAGCGCCATATCGTCGGCTATTTTTTTGAATGCTTCCATCGATTTTCTAAACTCCGAACCCCATTTCTGAGCGTAATCTTCGCTATAAGTAGCTACACCTTCTTGGATGGCCTGGGAAAAAGCCAAGGACCCTACCAATAAGCTTGTATTTTTAGATTGTGTCTCGGCCTCAGTTTTTTTGGTGGAGTCAGGAACAAAGAAGTGTGTTCCAAGGACCTTATTCTTTGGGTTGGTAGGATCCGTATATTGATAGGTGTTACCGTCTAAAAAAGGCACGTATGTTTCAGATGTTAAGGGTTGTTTTGATATCGCAAGCCTAGCCTGAGCGGTGGCAGTGCTGGCTTCTTCAAAGTTTTTATTAGCGGTTTCGAATGCTGCTTGTGCTTCATCAAATTTCTTTTTTGCTGCAAGCATTTCTTGATCGTTTTTGAGAACGGAACTCTGCAGCTCCTTCAGCTTGGCTTCGGCAGCCTCAAGATCCCTTTGTGCTTGTATTTTTTCAGCTTCTAATCTTTCTTTGGAGGGATCGATCCCTAGATCTCTCAGGCTCTCCACAAGAGGTGGGTTGGGTTGCTCAGCAACTGAAGTGGGCACGGTCGAATCCGCGGGAGGCGTGTTCACGATCATTTTAAGAAAAGCTTCAGCCAAGGTACCAGCCAGTTGGTTTGGACTATCGGAATTCAGCCAGGCGCCGGTTTCTGCCATGGCCCAGAGAGGAAACTGTGTGAGCCAGTCATTGGCACTGATCGGGTTTTCGGTTTCTTCAGGGGTTACCGCCGCTGGGATTTCGGTGGGTTCCGTGGCTTGAGTTTTCATAAGATCTAAGATCTTGCTATAGACCTTTTCTGCCAACTCCTTAGCTGATCCGATGAAGCTTTTCATTTCTTCCACCGATTCTTTAAAAAGAGCCCTATTTTTGGGGCTAAACACGGTGGTTGGATCGGGGAGCACCGCTGCTTCTATAATTTTTTTGATGGGAGTGCCGGTGATTGATATTTGAGCAGGTATTTTATCAAGCGCAATAAATTCTCGATTAGGACCGTAAGTCGAGATCTTATGGTCTTTATTATCCATACTGAGAGTTTCCCCGTTCTCGTCATTAAAAGTGATTGCACCCTCTGTGATGGTACACGTTATTTTGGCGTTGCCTGAAGCGTCAAAATTTATTCCCCAGAGTTTTGGAAATTTTGTAATGCTGCTGGCAATACCCTCTAAATTTATGAGTGCTTTTTGCACAGCCGGTAGCTCTAAGTATTCTTCTCTTATTAATTTTTCCCGCTCTTTACTGGCAGCATTTTTTTCTTCTTTAGAAGTGGCCGGATCATGTATTTTACGAGCCAGATCGTCAATTAATTTCATACGATCTTTTACGGACTTGCGATAGGCTTCCAGCACGCGCTTTTTCAGCGCTTCGACAAATTGATCATTTTCAGGCGCGCCACTTTCTTTGACAGTCAGCACAATTTTCATATCCTTATTTGCCGGCGCCGTTTGGGGTGCTTGGGATTTTGGATTGTTATTCATAACTTCCTCTATATCGTTTTGGTGCTGAACAGCACTCTGGGGGCTGGCGGGACTCCCTATAGGGATTGTCGTTCGATTGGTTTCGGACGTAGTTTGATCCTGCGCCCAAGCCATGCTTATGACGGAAAGAATTTGGGGAGGCATCGCCAGTTGTGCACAGAGGATTACGAGCAATGATTTCTTGAGGATGTTTAGCATTCTAGCACCAACCTTTCGATTCTTGCGCCGGTTTATCATAAACATCTAAATTATTAAAAGATTTTAATTAGTTGGCAAAAAAAATGGGATCTGCCCAATCCCGCACTCACTTCTTTGCTGCTATCATCTTCATTTACAATTCAAATGTTACGCTACCCAAATATATTTTTCAATAGACAGGTTATGCATTCAGTAGTACAAAATTAAGCGATAGTTGACTCATTAGGTGATAATACAATTCTGAAGTGGCTGTTCTAAAGAAGTTCTTTGGGGATTGGAAGGCGTCCGGCGTAGCCAGACTCTGGGTCGTGGTAGTGCGCGATTTTGCTTTCATCGCTTCTCCAGCATAGAAGGACTTCTTGTCCGTGGATTTTGGAGGGGAAATCGACGAGCCCTTCGACAAAATTCCAGTCGCGGTAAGAACAGCCTAGAGACTCTAGCTCATCAAAGAGCTCGTCCAAATGGTCCATGAGTCGGTTGATCTCCGGGTCCTCTTCAGGCTTCTCGAGTGAAACCGAGAGAGCTCGGATGGCTTGGCCCTCTTTTAAAATATCCGAGACGATTTTGCGGACGAGCGGAAGCATACGATTGGCTTCTGCTGGGGTGAAATACCTAATTTCAGACACTATTTTTGGTAATCCTCAAGTAGTTCTAGGAGCTCATCAAGTTTTTTTAGGATTTTGGGGGGTACTTCAAGGGTCGAGACGTCTGCTTTATAGTTTTTGAGGTAGAGGGTGAGTTTTTTAAGGGAGGTATTTTTGTCTTCGGCGGGAGAGGGACTATTTTTGGGACCGGATTTGAGGATGTACTTCATTTTTTTCTTAATCTCGGCCTCTTCTTTTACATCTTCCAAGATATCTTGACGAAGATCTTCGTACTGGTCCTCAGAGACACGCTCATTTTGATGGGCCAAGCGCAGGGTGTTGACGGCTTCATAGCTTGGGATGCGGTCAGGCTTTCTTTCCTGTAGAGTCTCGGGACGGACAAATTCAGGCTCTTCTTTTTCCAAGAAGGAGTAAGATTTAAGCAGTTTTAAAGCAGTGTTTTGCCGGATGCCGATTTCTTTGGCGCAGTAGGTTTCAAAGGTCTGGTACTCCCAGTCCCGATAAAGCTTATCCTTATAAACCGTAAAAAGAAATTGCCCCAGCTCAATCCAGGAGCTCTTGAAGCTCTTGGCCGCGTCGAGGACTTTAAAACGAAAGCTTCCCGGCTCCAGTCCATCCATCCGGTCTTCAAGATTCTGTATCGATTTTGGTTTCTGCGCACTCATGGGGAAACATTGTATCACGTCAAGTAACTTAAAACCCTTTTCAGGCCGACGTTTATTTGCCCCTCCGAGGCAAATAAACTCTACGGAAATTCGCGCTCGTCCCCGTCTACTACGACGGGGACTCCATGGCCGCGCTCTTTACCGAGGCGTCCTGAAAAGGGTTTTAAGTTGGTTGACGTGACACTTAAGCGCGATAATTGCAGGCTTATAGGCCAGAACCACCCTTTTATTTTTCGGAGTGAAGGTATGCGAGGCTTAAGCTGCCCATTCAAATCGATAATAGAAGTTCAGTCAGCAAAGCCTGGAGGGTTTAGGTAAGTCCAAAGCCCAGTAGAAGCCGAGCGAAGGTCTTCCGAATGAGGAAGACCGGCCGGAACGTAGAAAAATGAAAGGGTGGTTCAGGCCAACACCCAGAAGAATTAGCAGGGTTTCTAGCGGGGTGACGTTCACAATGGTGTCTGTGGTAAAATGATCAGCATTCCATATGAAAATCGCTGCGTTTGATATTGGGACCAATTCCATTCACATGAAGGTGGTTGAGATCTATCCTGATCTTTCTTTTGAGGTGTTGGATCATCAGAAAGACATGACCCGGATTGGGGATGGGAGTTTTAAATCTAAAAAACTTTCCAAGAGCGGTATGAAGCGTGCGCTCAAAATCATCAGTCAGTTTTCAAAAGTCGCGCGGGAGGAAAAGGTCCAAAAAGTCATCGCAGTGGCCACCAGCGCCGTGCGTGACGCTAAGAATTCAAAAGCTTTTCTCAAAAACGTTTACCGTAAGACCGGGATCCGAGTTCAGATTATTAGCGGCAGGGAAGAAGGAAGACTTATTTTTCTGGGGAGCACCTCCAATCGGGAGCCATTAAAAGAAAAGACGATGGTGATTGATATCGGTGGGGGAAGCGCCGAGTTTGTTTTAGGAAACGGTCGAAAAATTGATCTGAACGAGAGTTTCCCCTTGGGAGTGGCACGTCTGAAGGATCGTTTTTTTAAAAAAGATCCACCCTCGAAAGAAAATCTAAAAAATCTTGAGGAGTCGGCGGAGATAAAACTAGAAGAAGTTTTAAATTTTTCGGAAGGAAAAAAATTTTCGCTGGTCGGTACTGGTGGCACGATGATCAATCTTGCTTCCATGATTTATGAAAAAAAGCAGGGACGACCTTTAAGACTTCACGGGTATTACCGGCTTGAAAAAAAGGACCTAGCAAAGCTCCACGGTCGCTTGGTTCGGATGAATGCCAAGCGTATTCGCAAACTTCCTGGTTTGGATAAAAAAAGAGCGGATTTGATCCTGGCGGGGAGTACGTTGGTGACGACGCTTTTGAGATTGCTTAAAAAAGATCATATCTTAATTTCAGACAAGGGGATACGAGAAGGAATGATCCTTGATTTTATCCTCAAGAAGAGTTCTAATTCCCTTCGTCAGAAGTCAAGCCTGAAGGTGCAGTGGTTTGGACAGAAACCCTTTTTTAGTGGTAAAATAATCCGTTGAAAAAGCCTCATCTGCGTCGTTGCTCAGTCGTTCGCTTGTGCGACGCTATTCCCTCTTCGCGCCTAGCATATGAGTCTTTTTCAACAAATTATTAGTATGACCTTATAAGGATAAAAGATGGCACTCTTTGAGAAGAAACATAGTTACCCGGGCAAGCTTTTTATTGTCGAGGGGGTGGATGGATCCGGTAAGAGCACGCAGATAGCACTTCTAAAAAAGTGGCTTGAGTCTGAGGGGTATTCAGTTTTTTTTACCGAATGGAACAGCTCTGATCTTGTCAAAGAGACTACTCGTGAGGGAAAAAAGAAAAATATTCTCACGCCGACTACTTTCAGTCTTCTGCATGCCACCGATTTTGCGGATCGCCTCAACTATCAGATCATTCCACCCCTCAAAGCGGGGATGATTGTCTTGGCGGATCGCTACGCCTATACGGCTTTTGCCCGTGATGCCGTTCGGGGCGTGAGTCCTCAGTGGATCCGGAATCTTTACAGTTTTGCGGTGAAGCCTGATATCAGTTTTTATTTTGACGTGCCGATTCAGATGGCTTGCGAGCGGATCTTGTCCAATCGTTCTCAGATCAAGTTTCACGAGGCGGGGATGGATTTAGAGCTTTCCAAGGACACCAAAGAGTCGTTTAAAATTTTTCAGTCCAAAATCATGGATGAGTACAAAAAAATGATTGAAGAATTTTCTCTGACCTCCATTGATGCCACCCAAGAGATTCATGATCAGCAGGAAATCGTACGTGAGAAGGTGAAAGAGAATTTGAAAGGATATCTTAAAAAAAGGACGATTTATGCCCGAAAACCCAAAGTATTTTGGCGAAAATTTAGCCTATCTTAAGCCTTCCCAGATCAAGGGTAAGTTGATCGCGATCGAGGGCACGGATGGGACGGGCCGCTCGACTCAAGTGGCGCTTTTAAAAAACTGGCTCGAAGTCCAAGGGTACGCCGTGCTTGAGACCGGGTGGGCGCGCTCCAACCTCATGCAAAAATCCATTGAGCTAGCCAAAAGCGGCAACATCATGGACCGGATGACATTCACTCTTTTGTACGCGACAGATTTTGCCGACCGTTTTGAAAATCAGATCATGCCAGCGCTTAAATCAGGACATATCGTTTTGACGGACCGCTACATTTTCACCGCTTTTGTTCGGGACGCGGTGCGTGAGCCTGATCAGCAGTGGATCCGCAATCTTTTTGGTTTTGCCATCATTCCTCATCTGGTGATTTATCTTAAAATCAAGGTGGAGGATTTGATTCCGCGTGTGATTGAGACGGGTGGGATGAATTATTGGGAAGCCGGCATGGACTTACATATGGGCCAGGATTTATTTGATAGTTTTGCCAACTACCAATCCGCTTTGATTAAAGAGTATGACAAGCTGGCCAAAGAATTTAGCTTTGAGGTCGTGGAGGCAGAAAAAAGCGTTGAAGAAATCCATGACAAAATCAAAGAAAGAGTCAAAGATATCCTAAGCTCTTCTAAAAAGACCAAGCATGCCCCCTAAATCCTGTATCCTGGTCATCGATGATGAAAAGGATATCGTTAAGCTTCTCCAATACAATCTCGAAAAAGAAGGTTATCAAGTGTTGTCCGCACTCTCTGGCGAAGAAGGTTTGGAGGCCGCTCGAAATAAAAAACCGGATCTGATTCTTTTAGATCTAATGCTTCCCGGAGTTGACGGTCTTGAGGTGTGCCGACTTTTAAAGACGGATCCCAAGACCCGCTTGATTCCTGTCATGATGCTCACAGCCAAGGGGAGCGAGATTGATCAGGTGGTTGGACTGGAGCTTGGAGCTTCTGATTATGTTCCCAAGCCCTTCAGCGTGAAAGTGGTTCTAGCCCGAGTCAAAAATCTTCTTCGCGCTAAAGCAAGCCCGCAAGAAGCCACAACTCCTCTATTAAAAGCAGGAGGGATTTTGCTAGATCGTGAGAGGCACCGGGTGACTCTTCAGGGAAAACCGATTGAGCTGACAAAGCTTGAGTTTAAGATCCTAGCGTTTTTGATGGAGAACCGAGGGAAATTGTACTCTCGTGATAAAATTTTGGATGGAGTTTGGCAGGGAGAGGCTTTTGTTGTGGATCGTTCGGTGGATGCGCATATCAAAAGCCTCCGGCATAAACTTGGGAAATCTCGAGAGGTTTTGGAGACAGTCAGAGGCGAAGGTTATCGTTTTTCGGAGAAAGATTGATGGGACTGGGTGGGGCAGAATCTCGGGATATGATCTTGGCGACGCTAGCAAGCATGGCGGAGGGAGTCCTGATGATGGACGCCAAGGGCAAAGCGCTTCTGGTCAACGAGGCATTACTCCAAACGCTTAAGCTCAAGAAAGAACAGACAGCCAAGGCCTATTATTGGGAAATATTTCGTGACTCTGAAGTCAATCAGATGATCGAAAATGTTTTGGAAAAAAAGAAGGTGATTCAGAAAGAGCACTCAATCTTATTGTCGGATAAAACTTTTGAGATTCAGGTTTCACCGGTGATGGGAGGAGAGGAGTTTCTTGGGGCGGTGGCGGTTTTTCACGATGTCACACGGCTTAAAAAACTAGAGAAAATGCGCACGGAGTTTGTGGCCAATGTATCGCATGAGCTTAAAACCCCTCTCACCGCTATCCTGGGATTTGTTGAGACCTTAAAAGATGGGGCGGTGGACGATCCGGCTTGCCGCATTGGTTTTTTGACGACGATTGAGGAGCATGCTAAGAACTTGCGAGAATTGGTTGAGGATCAACTTTTTCTATCCTCGATTGAGTCGGGCAAAAGCCTCCTAAGAATCCAGTCTTGTGACTTGGATAAGATCCTCGAGCGAGCGGTGAGCTATCTTCAGTTTAAGATTTCAGAGAAGAAAATCATTTTTGAAAAAGAAATCATTCCCCAACCCTTTTTAATCTCCGTGGATCCTGCCTTATTTGAAAGAGTTCTCATCAATCTTTTGGATAATGCCGTCAAATACAGCCACTCCGGCGGAAAGATTGGGGTCCGGGCGTACAGGGAAATGGATAGTATTTGCATTGAGATCCAGGATCAAGGGATTGGGATTTCGGAGTCGGATCAGAGGAGAATTTTTGAGAGGTTTTATCGGGTTGATAAAAGTCGCTCTCGTGACAGTGGGGGCGCGGGGCTGGGTCTTGCGATTACCAAGCATATTATCGAGAGCCATGGAGGTGTGGTGGAGGTTGAAAGTGTTCTCCAAAAAGGCTCGAAGTTTACCCTCCGCCTGCAGTATAATTAAAAGATGACCAAAGAGTCGCTCAAAGATCATGGGTTAGTGCTTGTCAGCGGAGGCGTTGAAAGCTCAGTTCTTCTAGCGGAAGCTCTCTCGCGCTATAGCAAAGTCACCCCGCTTTATATTCGCAATCATCTGCGTTGGGAAGAGGCAGAACTTTTTTGGCTCAAGTCTTTTCATCGCGGTCTCCGCTCCCCGAAGCTCGAACCAATCAAGATCGTGGATCTTCCCATGCGGGATACTTATGATCGCCACTGGAGCATCACCGGGATCAAAGTGCCCGGCCCCAAATCTAAAGATGAGTCGATGTATCTGCCGGGAAGAAATATTTTATTTTTATCCAAAGCAGCTTGCGTGGCGGCTCTTTGTGGAGTCTCGGTGATCGAGATTGGGGTACTCAAAGGCAATCCGTTTAAAGACAGCTCCAAAGCTTTCTTGAGTAAGATGGAAGATGTATTGTCACTGGGCCTAGACGAGCCGATTGAGATCCGGGCTCCTTTTCAAAAAATAAAAAAAGAAGAAGTTTTAATTCTTGGAAAAAATCTGCCACTGGAGCTTACTTTTTCCTGCGTCAATCCCAAGGGATTTGAGCACTGTGGGGATTGCAATAAATGTACGGAGAGAAAAAAAGCTTTCTTCGCTGCCGGGATTTTTGACAAAACTCGGTACAAAAAATCTGGGGTCTGATTGAAAATTTTAGTTTTTGGGGCTGGTGGCGTGGGGAGTGTTCTGGGTGGATTTTTGGCGCGGACGGGTCATGAAGTCTCGCTTTTGGGACGTCCCTGGCATCTGGATGTAGTCCGTAAAAATGGCCTCTCGATTACCGGGATCTGGGGAGAATACCGGATCAAAGCGTTTGATCTCTACACGGAGGTGGCACAAATAAAAGCGGCTGGCGCCACTTTTGATCTTATCCTTCTGACAGTAAAATCTTACGATACCTTGCGTGCGGTTGAAGAAATTCAAACACTTCTTCAAGAAAATACGATGGTACTCTCTCTTCAAAATGGTTTGGGAAACATCGAAGCCATGCTGTCCAAAATTCCTAAGGATCAACTGCTTGCTGGGCGGGTCATTTTTGGAGTGGATACGCTCCCTGGGACTGTTCGTGTGACGGTCAACGCCGACTCGGTATACATCGGTCCGATTCCGGATGGCAGCCCAAAATTAAGCGCTGAGCGCATGGCCGTCATCCTCAATACTGCCAAAATTCCCTCCGAGCCTGTCAAAAATATTTTACCCAAGCTTTGGTCGAAGGTGATTTATAACTCCAGCCTTAATGCAATCTGCGCGTTGGGCCAGATGCCTTATGGGAAAATCTTGGAGCAGGAAAAAACACGTCAGCAAATGCAGGCGATTGTGCGGGAGTGTTATGCCGTGGCTCGGGCAGAAAACTTGTTGTTAGAACCTGCCACTGCCGAAGAATACATCGAGCTTCTCGAAAATAAATTGATTCCCAAAACAGCCACTCACTTTCCATCGATGCTTCAGGATTTAAAGCGTGGGAAAAAAACAGAAATTGACTCTCTCAATGGTGCGATTGTGCAGCTAGGTTTGCAGAAAGGGGTATCGACACCTGTTAATTTTGAAATTACCAATCGTATTTATTCACACAACACTTCTCCCTCGAATTAAGTTTTTTTAAGCAAAAATCATTTTGAACGATTCCTGCTATATTTCTTAAGCTTTAACTCACCATATTTTAGCCCTCTATTGAAGTGCTGCAAGTCATCCCGTATACTTCGCGGCGTATCGCCTCTTTTTTATTTTCTATTTATTTTCATGCAAGTTTAAATTTTATTGAAGGGTAAATTTTGAAAAAAAGAAAATATTTTTTGCCCATGGCAATGGGTTTATTCATTGTTTCTTTCGGAGTTTATCAGGGCGCAAGCGCCAATCCCGTATGGGTTGGCAATCTGGTGGTAATCAGCGATCTACCAAGACCCACAAGAATTTTTGAACCCGTCACACAGCTTTTAGAAAAAACAGTTTCGATTCCAAAAGAAGGTCAATTTTTTCAGCGGCCTCGAGAAAATCTCACCATTCTTCAAGAAAGGCCAATTGCTCCCCAAGAAATAAAGTCCCCGCAAGGTCCCGGCATTCAATTTTTCCCGAGGCCTATTTCAAAAAATCTGTCCAATTCGGCGACTCAAAAGGTTCCTCGAATTATCAAAGAGATCGAGCACAAGTTTGACCGTGAGAAATACGAAGCGTTTAAAGTTTTCTCTGAAGATGAGAGTGGTAAGAAAGTCCCAAAATCGGACAAAGCGGTAGTTCTTCATATCCAAACAGAGCTTGGAAAGTACCAACAAGCGCTTGTAAGGGCGGCTCAAAAAGCAGAAGTTCGTCGCCTGCATCTTGTTCGGTATTTGCTCAGAGAATCTCAGGGATTTCACCTCACTCCCAAGACAATTCCCTATGTTCGGACCGTTTTTTCATCTTTTTTAAACGTGATCAGTCCCTGGGTGGGCCCTGCGTCTCTGGATTGTACTTCGCGTGTTTTATCGGATCAGAACCGATTTTCTGTAAATCCTGAAAATCTTCGTAACACCCGCACTTTTCTTGAAAATAATCTGACCGAGGGAGGACTTCCTCTTTCTTACCAGTGTGAGACGGACTATTGGAAACAGTTGAAATCTCCCATGGACCGAGTGGACTCTGTCCTTGAGCGTGTGATCGTCAAATACAGTGTCAATATTTACGACTCTGCCGTATGGCAGATCGCCTTATCTGTTTTTGAATCCGACCGCTCTTCCAAGCTTGTCGACGCGCACACCCAGAGAATGATCTCCGGTACCTCCGGAAGACTTCAGGACATCCGCGCCTATGGGCCCGATTTTAAGTACGGTGAAAAGCGAAAAGTTTTAAAACGTGATAACGCTTTTTTCTTTCGCATCATCGCGGATGAATATATTCAAGAAGATCCTCTGGGTGAAAATGAGCTGGAGGGATATCCCAATTTTAAAACGGTTCACCATGAAGATTGGAAACCGATTACCGGAGAGCAGGCGTGGGCGGCGATCATTGGCCCTATTCAAGTGGCCTATGAAAAATACGGTGAGGACATTCCTTTGAAATGTCCTGAGATGCGTCTAGCGATGAGCATTCTTCCGGCACTCGAAGCAATGGAGAGTCGATCCGGAGCGATTTACCACGCGCCGGCCGGGACTCATGGAAAAAATCCTCATGACATCTCTAATGAAAATAATTTTTCGATGTACGCAGCACTGAGGATGCTGTATCAATCTCTAGAAAAAAAAGATCCCTTTAACGCCGAAAGGGTCCGTAAATTGCTCCGCGTACAGGAACGTTATTTTAGAAAATACGCTTATGACCAGGAGAGTGGTATTTTTTATCAGGGAGGGTTTTATGTTGAGGGAGAGTTTATCCCCACTCGGATTTTTGCCGTGGACTGTCAGACTTGGGGCATCGCTTCTCTTGGGGTTGAAAAAGTAGATGCCATGTTTGGTGAGGGAACCTCTTACAAGATTTGGAAAAACACGGTACAACGCGCTGGATACTTTGATGAATTTGGAAGTCTCATGGGGGTAGGATTTACCGATGACCATCGCATTCTGTCTGTGGAGTGGACTTGCGGAGCCATTTTGGCTACCCGGAAAATGGCAGAGGCTTACCGAGATACTCATCCGGACTGGGCTCGTGAATGCGCTCTGGATGCCGTTTCGATGCGTCATGGAGTTGAAGAGGTAAAGACCCATCCTACCGAAGACTCTACCGCTTATCTTTATGCCAACAATCGTTATTTTATCCCGTTTGGTTGGTGGGCCAACCCCATCCCAAGTCTTGTTTCATCGGCTTGGATTATTTTAATCGATTTGGATTATGACCCGTTTATCTTAGGTGGCGGACCTTCTTTCGTGCGCTCTTAAAAGGTGGATGTTGAAATGAGTTTGGCAATTTCGTATCATTGAAGCCATGCCAAACAGAAGCTTAAAAGTTTTTTTTGTTTTTTCATTAATTTTATTCATTTTTTCTTGTGTGTCCTCCGAGGCTTACGAGTATTCCAGATCCAAAAGATACCTTAATCAGAAACGTTATCAGCTTTTTTCATCGTATGCGGCGGTGATGGGGGATATTGGGCAGGTCATTCCCGGCCATAGCGAAGCGAAGCGTTTTGAAAGAAACATGCGGCTTTACGAGAGAAAATTTTCAAGAATTTTGACGCGACGGATGCAGTCTCCCCCTAAAAATGTGGCCTGGGCAGCTCCCTCCTTAAAAATTGATAAAAATCAGACGGAAGCCATCCGAAATTTTCTAATCCACAATGTTTCGGGTACACGCATGCCTCTCTCATTCTACGCGACCAGAGATTATTGGAAAAACTTGAATGAAAGTGTCAGTTTGGTGGAGACGGTTTTGGAGCGGACTCTGGTAACCAACAGTCTCAATATCTACGATGGGGCTGTCTGGCAAATTGCTCTTGCGGCTTACCCATCCGCTCAAAGTTTAGCTCTGGTTGATCTTCATACAGAGCGGCTTGCCAGTGGAAAAGCGGGAGATATTTATGATCTCAAGGCTTACGGCCCCTCTTTTCGCTATGGAGACAGTGAAATGATGATGGACCGTGATGGAAGTTATTTTTTCCGTATGATCTCTGATCAATATCTTCAAGAAGATCCCTTAGGTAAGAATGAAGTCCACGGGTTTCCCAATAACGACCGAGTGCATCACGAAGATTGGAAGCCAATTACCGGCGAGCAGGCCTGGGCGGCAATCATCGGGCCTTTGCAGGTGGCTTATTTGAAATATGGTGATGAGATTCCGATGGATTGTCCAGAAATGAACCTGGCTTTATCTTCGATTGAAGCCTTGGGTTTGATGCAAGGTCCTCTAGGGGCTTTGTATCACGCGCCAAGAGGGACTTTTGGCGTGCATCCAGGACTTATTTCGACGGAAAATAATTTCTCGGTTTACGCCGCACTAAAGATGCTAAAACCTATTCTAGAAAAAAATAATTTGCCGGAAGCCGAGGTGGTTTCAAAAATACTTGAAGGCCTCGAGAAGTTTTTTATTCATCATGCTTATGACAAAAAAAGTCATGCGTTTCTTGCGGCCGGATTTTATGTCGAGGGCCGCTGGGTTCCTTCTCGTCTTTTTGCTTCGGATTGCCAAACTTGGGCGATCTTGGCTCTGGGACCGGATTGGATTGATACCCATTTAGGGGCAGGGGAAGCTTACCGAATGTGGCAGACCTTGATCCGTCTTTCTGGTCGGCGTGACAAGAATGGGTTTTTGGAAGGAATCGGATTTACTTCGGATCAGGCGGTGACTAGCGTCGAGTGGACTTGCGGTGCGATTTTGGCGGGACGCCTCTTAGAACGTTTTTATCAAAAATCTCATCCGGATTGGGCGGCTTCTGTTCATGAGGAGATCACCCAGATGAGGGCGGGGATTGAAAAATACAAAGAAGTTTTGCCCAAAAATAAAGGGTTGGCTTATTGGTATTCCAGTGATCGTTATTTTATCCCTTTTGGTTGGTGGGCCAATCCCATCCCGAGTCTTTGTGCCTCCTCTTGGGTTATTTTGGTGGATGTGGATTTTAATCCCTTCATTCTTGGGGGTGGTTCTAGGTAATTTGTTAGTAGTATCAATTATTTGAATATTGACCCTTTGTCAGGCATAATTTCCCAAACGGATAGACCCTTCGGCTACTCGACTGCTCACTTTGTTTAAACTTTAAACGGAGAGACTTTGTTCAATTTTTTCAGTCTTATTGTTAGATATACTCCAAGTAAGAGATTTTATCTCAAGCTGATCTCTTTGGGATTGGTATTTACTTTTCTAGGCCAAGAGCTCCTCATGGCGGCCCCGGATGGGTTTGGTGTGCGTCTTGCGGCTCCTTTTGACAATTTTCAATTACCCGATTCCGTAGCCCTTATTCGTGAAAAATTTTCTGCGCCCGGTGCGGATCGGTCCATCGTTCTTATCCAAGACGCGCATACCAATGAATCGGCGCAGCTCAATATCGCAAAAGCCATCGATCATATTTTAGTCAAAGAGCAGAAAATAAAGCATGTATTTTTGGAGGCGGGGACGGGCAATGACTCACTTTCATATCTCAGGCGGTTTTCTTCTATTGAAAAAAGAGAAAAAGTCGCACGGTCGTTTTTGCGGCGGGGGTTGATTCAGGGGCCGGATTATTTAGATCTGACTTCGGATAAAGCTTTTTCTTTGTGGGGTGTCGAAAATAAAAAACTTTATTGGGAAGGGTTGGCGCTTTATCGCGACCTCAAGAAAGATAGAGAGCTTCTCGTGGCTGGAGTGGACAGACTCAAACGCGCCAAAAAGACTCTTGCTACGCGTCTTTGGAGTCCTGCCTTACAGAAAATGGACTCAGGCCGAGAGAGTTTTCTTCGAGGGGAGCTTGGAGCGGCGGATTATTTTGACGCTCTGGTCATGGAAGCTCGCAAGCTGGGTGTGCCTCTGGAAGTATTTCCGCATTTATCCAAACTTACCGCTCTAAAAAATCAGGAGAAAGAAATCGATTTTAAAAAAGCGTCTTTTGAAGAAGCAGCACTGGTGGCGTCTTTGCCTGAGTCTGAGCGCACGTCTCTTTTGGCGGTAGCTGCGAAGCTTCGCCAAAAAGATGCTCAAAATCATCGCGAAGTCCAAGATGCGTTTTATTCTCTTCTCAAGGAAAAAATCAAGAACCCACTTTTTTATGTGCACCTTTCTAAATACATTGAGTATCTCGTAAATTCAAGGGGTTTTGACGCTGAGGTTGTACTGAAGGAGCGGGAAGATCTTGAAAAAATTGTGTTTGGTCAATTGGCGGGCTCAAGGGACTCGAGGCGTTTGCTTGAGGCCGCTCGTGCGGTAGAAATTTTGGAGAGACTTTGGCAGCTTGAGATTAGCAAGGAAGATTTTGAGGCCATTCAAAAGAATCCGGGGGCACACAGTTTTCTAAACCTCGCCGGATTTTTTAATTTGAAACTGATTGAGCTGGGTTCTCACACCGAGGATACGGTACTGTGGGATGAAAAATTTGGCACGGATTATGACAAGGCGATTAAATTTTATTCGCTAACCCTGGAGCGTGACGAAGCCTTTGTCGAAAACATGCTCAAAAAAATGGACAGAGCAGGCGAGAAAAAAGCGATCCTCGTCACCGGCGGTTTCCATACGGAGCATTTGAAAGACCTTTTACGCGCTCGCGGCATTTCCTACGCAGTGGTGATCCCCAGAATTTTGCAGGAAACGAATAAAGAAAAATACGAAAGTCTGCTTTTGGGGCAGATAAAGAAAAACTCATCTAAGATAAAAAATTCAGCCAAAGCGGATGCATGGGCGATCATTCCTCCAGCGGAAAATAGGCAAATAAGAATCCAGCTTAGTGAGGGGGTTGGGCGGGGATTGGCAGCGGCGCGGTTGGCATCGGCAAAGTTGGGCGGCAAGCACCGAGTAAGCTATGACGAAACTTTAAAAAAAGATAAGCTTGGAAAAAAATTAAGGGAAATATTCGATAGATCAAGAGTAAAACAAAAGTTTTTTTTAGAACAGATTGATCTGGCATTGTCAGTGAAGGGCCATAGTGACGTTAGGATTGGTTCAATTACCTCCCTTCATACTAATTTTTTTGGCGGGATGGCAAGTTATAAGACTTTAGAACGGGTTGTAAGTGTTGCTGAAAGAATCAACTGGAGCCAGTTGTCAAAGAAAATAGAGGGAAGCGAGCGCCCGGTACGCCGTCCGACTGTAGCAGAAAGCATTGAAAGTCTTACGGCAGTTCAGAAAAGAGAGTTGATTGAAAAAAGGAAACAAAGTCCGAATGGTCAATTATTGATCAAAGAAGTCGCTCATGTGTTGGGGGTTACTTCAAGGGCTCTCGGGATCTTTTTTAAAAAAAATCCTTCAGTCCACAAAGCATTTCTTGAGGCGAACCCAATCGCTGCACGGTTGGCACAGCAGTTCAAGCTGGATATCAATCCCGGGAAATCTTTTTGGTTTCATGACCGAAGATCGGGCAAGGTTTTCCAGGTGCGGCTTGAGTCGATCGATACTATTCATCGCCAGATTCAGTTACAGGTGTCGGAAAATGACAAGCCCATCGATGATTGGGGAGGTATTGAAGCTAAAACTTATGAAAGTGAAACTTCTCACAAAATATTTCCCGGGGTCGATGATATTTCAATTGTATTTGGGGATACTCTCACCAATTCACGAGTCGGGTTATTTTTCCCCCATTTCCCGTTTACTGTAAACTTGCGCCGCAGGAATACCGAAGATCAGCCCGCTTCCATCACTGCTTTTATGGCCGAGACCCGAAGACAGCAGGTTTTGGATGCTTGGGAAAAGTATTTGAAAGGTGTTGAAGATTATTATCTGTCGGATTCTCCACCAGCCGCTAATGAAGTTTCCACAGCGCTTGAAAAGTGGATCAATAATTCTTTCCGGTCGCCGGACGCGGCAGTGGAGCCTGATCCGGAAGCGATCGTGTCTTCTATGCGTCAAGCTTTGACAGAGAGGACACGACTCTCAAGGGAAAATATCGACAATGAGATCCAAGATGCTCGTCTGATCATGATAGAGATAACGAAGCCTATTTCCGAGAAGGAGATAGCTGTCAGTAGTGTCGGGAGATCGGAGGGTAGATTTGAGCTGGTGAATGGAGTTTTGGGTCAACAAAAATTGGCATTAAGAGCGGCGCTGAAAGCTTATTTTGAATCTCGTGGTTTACCCACCGAAGATGCCGATGCCGTGGCCAATACGCTGGTCCGGATGACTCCTGATGGGATCAAGCTTTTGATTCGGTGGGGTATTTTGAGTGGCATTCCTGATGAGCAGTCTCTGGAGAATGAGAATTTATTTAATAAAATTAAACCACTAATCACTGTTTATGACCAAAAATATCCGGATAAAAAAGAGCTTTTGCTCAAGTATCTGCTTCCCGAGTCAATCCTTGAATTGATGGCCCAACACGGTCTTGACCGCGAACGTTTTTTTAGGATTTTAAAGCTTCATCCATCTCCAATTATTGTCCTTCTGCGCCTGATCGATGAACATCCTCGTGTCGATTTAGGAGTGATCGAGAAGAAAGTAATACAACTTCGCCCCAAAACCCCTATCAGCGAGCAAAATTTATGGCGTATTATCGCTTTGGTGGGCACAGAGGAAGCGGCTGCCTGGATTTTGAAAAAAACAAAGGATGTTTCGGCGTTATCTACTTCTATTTCTCTGGATAGAGCGTGGGATAAAGTCATCCGAGAGGAAGAATTACAAGGTGCGAGGCTAGCAGATGCTTCAACACCGGCTATCTCTCAACTTCATCCGACGATCGGAGACATAGGCCTCTTTGCCGATCGTTTTCCGATTTTTTCACGTGACAAACATGGGCTCATAAAGTCTGTTCAACGTCTTGCGATGTTACTGCGTAGCTGGATCCGAGAAGCAACAGAATATCTGGAGCATGGAACGCTTTATTATTACATGATCGAGGGAGTGCCGCACTATAAGGTGACCGGCTTAGGCAGAGACCAAATTGTACAATATTTGCATTACTTTTCTGGATTAGTGGAAGACTGGGTTAAAAAGGGGATTGTGGACTCGACGGAAGCCTCCATCCTTTCCGTTCAGGTTATGGACCTTTTCTCGTCCTTATTAAAGGGAAATTTTGATTCCACACAGTCTCATGTTGCAGACGAAGAGGCTAGGGCTGTTATCCGAGTAGCTGAGAACCTCTTGAGGTTTCCTATCAGCAGAATCGGCTGGGATAAAGAATTCGATAAAACTCCATTTTGGTTAGAAGGACTCTTAAAGGGTTTTCCTGAGAATGCCGCTTTTTATTTAGGCCTCCCAATTTTGCCTGCACAGGAAAATGCCGAGCGACTATCCAGCGACTATGCTCAATTTGAGGATAGTGACCATCCTGTTTTTATAACCAGCTATGAAAGCCCTGGTGAGCTTAAGTCACAGAGGATTGTTTATGTGAATCCGGCTTTTCTGAAGATGGTAGGTGGTGAAAAAAAGGATTGGATTGGCAAAAACTATTTTGAAAAAAATCAGAGAGAACTCGCCGAGAAATACACGCGTGATGACAAGAATGCCATGAACATGGGCCCCGGCCAATTTTTTCATGAAACAGAAACGAATCGAAGTGGGCAGAACCGGCAGAAACCTGTGACCGTCGAAACAGTCAAGCTCCCGTTTTATAATTATCGAGGCAAGTGGGTGGGTGTGCTTGCGATGTTTGATGTGATCCAAGGAGAGCAAAGTTCATACGAAATGAATCCCTCCTTACAGAGGACCTTGATAAGGGTACTGCGCCAGCAGCAACAGCTTGGGGTTGGCAGACAGCCAAGGCTGGCGCGGCTTGGGATTTTGGAGCCGATCAATAAGCCTGCTATTGGGGTCGGAGTTTTGGCTTTCTTGGCTGCTTTGACAGTCTCCTCGCTGATTCCTGCTTTACTGATCGGATTTCTCTCAGCTTTAGCCATGGTCGGGATTCAGTCTGCAGTCCTATTAAATGAAGTCAAGGACACCACTTTGGAATTTGTTTTAAGAAATCAGATACTTTATCAGCGGCAAACTAGGATCGCGAATACGGATATCCAACAGCATTTTGCGGCACGTGTGAAGTCCGCTTTAGATTTCCTTTTGAATCTGACGCCCCCTACTCTTGAAACTCGTTTACTGGGAAAATTATCAGCACCTTCAATGGGTTGGAAAAATTTCCCAGAATTTCTCTCTGAAAATAGAGCTGCAGTTGAGCGCGCCGTGGTCCGGCGGGGTTTGAGGCATTTGAAGGCGGCGGCGACAGCCCCGTCGTATGACGGGGCGAGGTTGGCGATGGCCGACAAGCTTAAGAATGAACTTTTGGAAGAAGTCTCTGACATCAATCGGACTGAGTATTTTGAGCTCGAGGGGTATCACATTCTTTTGTCATTTGGTAATAAAGGAAAGATCAACGGGATTGCTGTTGGGAGGGAAGATCAGGAATCGATCCATGCCATGGAAGAGGATGAGGGCAGGGGCCGTGTTGCTGAAGTCACTTCCTTGGCGGGAGGTGTGCTCATCACGACCTACACGGATCAGAAAAAAACAGAGGTTGCCGAAAGGTGGCATGTCGGAATGGTAACAATTGAGGGCCAACCACGATACAGAATAGCCACTATGGAGCTGCAAGGAGAAGCTTTGCTTGCGGGTCGTGGAGTCGCCTTTGACGATTGGCGCGTGGATGAAGAGGGAAATCCGGCGGCGAGGTTGGCGGCTACTGTCAAAGACATCCCCCTGTCTACCCGAGGTTCTGGGAGGGAGAAACAACTTTTTCTGGAGGCGATGGTTCGTCACTCGGATCGTGTGGTGGTGAGTGATCCGAAGTCGCTGTATACAGTCTCCAAGTTTGGGGACGAGAAAGCTCCCAAGGATCCAAATAATTCGAAGGATCTCAGCAATTCGGAGCTTGCCAGTTTTTTAAGAGCCAAGGCCAATTTGGAAGAAATTTTTAAAACCATCCCTGAGCTATTCCCTGAGGCTCAATATCCGGGTTTGAGCGAAGAGATCAGGCAATCTATGGCTGTCGTGGCGGTCATGACGGATACTTATCTTCTGGCTCCGATCTCTTTGAGTCCGTCGTACCGGTGGGGTCGTTGGAGAAATAGTCGTTCAAGACCTATTCTGTACGCCTCCTTCAAGGATCTATCTTCCATACGTTCACAGCGTGATCGAATAGGCCACCAAACATCCCAAGATATTATTTTGGCGGCTTACGCGGTTGTGCATGGATGGTATTGGTACAAAACCTACAAGCAAAACCAAAGTATCCCTGCCGACAAACTTTCTGAATTATTGGCTAATTTCGAGAAGCAATGGGATTTAAAAGAAGAGCCCTATCTGAGTTTTCGTTACAAGGCTAAAACCGCATGGCATCTTTTTTGGGACCGGTTTGCCTTGGCGCGCCACCGGAGAGAGCGCAGAAAAGATTTTGAATTTTACCGGGAGCATTTGAATATTCATGATGAAACGGTCCGCCAGATATTGGTGGATGCCGGGCAGACGGGTCCTGTGATTGACCGGACGACAACCGAGAGTGAAGAAACGCGGTCTCATCGCAATGCTTTCACGCCGGTGTTTGAGCGTCTGAGAAATTTTGCAGAGGAGGCCATGGCCCTGGGAGATTTTGAACAAGCTCTTCTTATCGCCAAAGAAGCCAAGCGTTTTCTGCTTCACATCAATATTGTCGACAGCGGACAGCTGCCGATCGAAGTTTTTATCCGATACTTGAAGCTGTTGTTTCGCACGGGGCATTATCAGGAATTTTTAAAATCTATCCAAGAGTTCAAAGACGGTTTTATTTCGATCGATGAACAGCGTATTCAGGTCCCCAGCCAAGAAAAGGGATGGTTTACGAAGCTGTTGCAAATTTTTGAGCCTTGGTTTGAGGGGATCGTGCTGAGAAGTTTACAAATCATGAAGGATTCTCCCGATAAACAAAACCTGAATCAGTTTGCTGATTTGGCCAGATGGCATTTAAGGGAAATTAAGTCGGAGGTTCAAAGGCTCGACGCGACTGCGGCGCGGTTGGCGGAAGCTCCTGCAATTAGTATGTTTGAGGATTTTCCTGACACTAAGGATTTTGTTTCTCCGATCGAATACGGCAAAAAAGTCAGCGGGACTTTTATGCCGTTTCACCACATGAGGCACTTGCGGGATTGGGGGATTGGCAATTTTGAGTCGGCGATCAAGATGGCGGGGGTATTCAAAAAATTGGGCTTAAAGATCATGCAAATATTGCCCTTGATTTGGTCGGATGCTTTTAATTCCCCTTATTCGGAAGCCAGCTCTCGTGCGATTGATTTGCGCTATATCAGTGTGCCGATGCTGGTGGATCAGCTGACTCAAGAATTTGGCGAGAAAATCGAATTTTCAAAATATAAAGAATTTTTAGCTAAAAATAAAAGTCAGATTGAAGCGGTTCGCACAGGCGATGTGATCAATCACGAAGAAGTGATCCGCCTCAATAAAGAAGCGCTGGAGGCCATTTGGGAAAATCTAAGCCATTCTCCTGAGTTTGAGAATAGCAAAACTTTCGAGGCTTTTAAGACATTTAAATCAGAAAATGACGACTGGTTAGAGGATCACATGCTGTATCTTCTTTTGAAAGAAGAGAATATGGCCAGAGACCCCTACAACGGCTGGGATTGGAGGACTTGGGTCGACGCCAGTGGCAATGAAGCAGAGTCGCTGAAGATTCGTCAGAGAGACCCGGCAAAAATTGACGCACTCAAAAAAGATCCCCGATACAGTTCCCGCATCGCATTGTATTCCTATATCCAGTTTGTGGCGTATTCCCAGTACGACAAGTTTGTCGCCGAAGCCAAGAAGCAGGGTGTGGATGTGGCCGTGGATGTGCCATTTGCGCGGGGAGGAGCGGACATCTGGATGAATCCAGAAATTTTTGGCCTCAGAAAAGAAAATGGCTACCAGAGGCCGTTCACGCACGGCTCTCTGCCTGAGGAAACGTACAACATTGGCCAATACTGGCAGTTTTTTGCCTATGATTGGAAGCAACCAGGAACATTGAAGTACATGCTCAAGCTTTTTGAGCATTACCAGAAAATGGCCCCCTACATCCGCATTGACCACGCGTTGGGGTTTTATATGCCGTATTTATTCATGGAGGATGGTAAGGGTGAGTTTACGCTCCAAAAGCTAGGAATTTTTGAGGATGTCTCAAGGATTGTGCAAGCTGCTAAAGCTGAAATCGCCCGAAATGTTAGCAGGACGGATGAGATAAAAGAGAGAGCCGCCAGAGAAGTCACCACAATTTTTATCCGTGCTCTAAAAAATTCGGAGCAGGTCAAAGCCAATCCTCTCGTGGAGCGCCTGGTAAATTTGGCCTATCCCAACGATACAGAAGCGCTGAGCGAATACGCGATGATGTACGTGGCTCGTGAAGCTAAGAAGACAAATGAAGAATATGAAACTTTAGGGGATCCGTGGGTGCGCGTCAATGATGTGGTGGAGGCCAAAGTTTTTGACGAGGGCGATAAAAGACGGCCGGTTTGGAACTATATCCGCCTCACGAAGCATGAATTTGGTAAAAAAGATCCAAATGACCGCAATCCCAACGAGAAAGAAAGACGCGATTATAAGAATGGCATGATCGAGTATCTTTTTGGCAGCGAGGAGCCAAAACCTGAAGATAATTTACGAGTTGCCTCTTACGACAAGGGTCCGGGTGAAGAATTTTTATCGCCTCTTCTGAAGCTTGCCAGGCAAAAAGGTACGACGGTTATTTCCGAAGCGCTTGCACGCTTTATACCGGACGGGCTTGAGAAGCCGCATTTAAGCGCCTATGACTATGTTTGCTCCATGTGGGGCAAAGAAAAAGAGGGTGCTGATAAGAATATCCACAATCCGCGCGCTCACCAGCCTTATGCTTTTAGGACTTACAGCCTGCATGACACCAAAGCTTTGCGCGGAGACTGGAAAGAAGCGACAAAAGAGAAAAAGACCCAAATCCTGAATGATCTGGGTATTTCCCCCACGGAGGAGAATTTGTCTGAGTTGACTCCCCAAGTTCACAAAGCACTTTTGAAACTGAGTTTTGATTCCGATTCTTTGATGGTTGTGATCGGCTGGCTCGACATTTTGGGATACGATGACGACAGAAAATTGAATAAGCCAGGAGAGACCGGTCATTGGAAAAACCGCCTTCTTGTCAGTGCGGAGATGCTAGACGCGGTTTTGGATGGGAAAACAGAGGTCGGTGGTGAGCCCATCTCCGAAGACGTCAGGACTGCCGTGAATGATCTGCGCGAGTTGACTGCCGAAAGAGAAGCAAGCTCTCAACGCGAGCTTTCAGAAAAAATAGAAAGGACCCTTATCCGTCATAGTCCGGATATGGACAACCACCGCATTGAAGTTGAGCAATTTCGTGATGGGTCCAACACCCAGATAGAACCCTTTTTAATCGAGAGCTATGTTTCAAGCACAGCGGAAAATGTATCAGTCAAAATACGTTATCGGGACAACGCGGGACAGATCCAGGAAAATGAATTTTCGATGGTCCAAGACACCCAAGCTTCCACTCCCGAGGGAATCTCAAGGTATTCGATCGCACTAAAAGCCGGCCAAGTAGGGGAGTTTGAGTTTCAGATAGAGGCGAAGGATGAAAGTGGAAGCACCATTTCTTCTGAAAAAGGTTATTTATATGCGGTAGCCCATAAAGAGGGTCTCAACCCCACTTCAGGGGATTATTTCATGAAAAAGAGAGAGTATTCTTCCTTGAGTGTGGCCGCGGCACGGTTGGCGGAGAAATCCACCAGTCTTTATCAGCGAGTGGCTGAAGCCCTCCGTCTTGAGGGAATTCATCGTATTATCAATCACCCTGGCACTACTCACACCACCGATGTTTTAAATCAAGTTTTTCGGGAAAGAGAAAATCTTGTTTGGAGTAAGCTGTTAACCTTTTTAGAACAACAACGCCTAGAAAAAGGAGCGGATGGAATTTATTTTTCACCCTATTTTTCAGTGCGGACGCTTCGAGAAGTCCTGAAAGAGAATGCTACTAATCCATCGGGAGTTTCTTTTCATCGAGGAACAGCTGGCACGACCCTTGATTTCAAGCTTTCCGCAAGGAATCCTAGAGAAATCGTCTATCTTGGGCTAGAGGCCGCAGAAAGTGCCGGAATTGAGATGAACGTCAATAGAGCTAGTGCTCTTAGGGTCAAAATCCGGGAAGGGACATCCCTCATGGCTGTTTATGAGCCCGGTGAAAATCAGCTCGTGCTGGCAAGGCGTTTGGATGATCTTCTGAGATCCAACAAAAAAGAGGAGCGTGAGCGGGCGTTGCAGATTGCCAAGCGGGACATCTTGCTTGGGTTTGCCAGAGAGTTTACACGACAAAACAAATATGGGGCCGCCAGAGATCTTGTGGAACATAATATTTCGTATCCACCGCAGGATGATCCAGTGGTTTATGAGCGTCTATCAAAGCAGTTTATGGAAGACATTGTCACGGGGGACGATTCTTTAATTTTTGTTACTTTTTTAAGAGCATTGATTCAATTAAGTCAGCAGTTTGCTCTTTTGAGACCCGCCATTTCTTGGTTTCAAAACTGGGTTTTTCAGCGTCTGACAAGTAATGCCATCACTGCTTCGGATCTAAAAAGGGCGGCTGATCATCTTGCAATATCTCTTGAAGATTACCCCTACGGATATATCGCGCTGCGAGGGCTTGCAGGATACATTCGTGATGGGTATGTTTCTGGCCAGCCGGATCTAGATATGGAAAGGGTATGGGCGCCTTGGGATCTTCTAGCTACTTTCGAGGAAGTTTATCGCTCAAGTCAAAAACGGAGCGCGAAGGTGGAATATTGGTTGCATCGAGTGAAATCATCATGGCAAGCTCGCTGGAAAAAACACCTAGAAACTTTACACTATGATCAGTTTTATGGGGTGGATGTCCAAAAACAGAATGGTCTAGAAGCTTTGTCGCCTAAAGCGACGCCGCTGGGCGTGGAATTTAATCTATCCAATCATCATCTGGAAAAGACGATTGATCAAGAAGTCAACCGTTTAAAAGCTAACGGTCATGAGGATTTAGACAAGCTGAGTCGTATCTTGGGAAGTAAAAAAGATACGAGATCAATCGTCAAGGCATTGGTCAGATCTGCCCGTAAACAGCCTGAGACGGTTTCTATTGCTGGAAATTTTCTCGAAAATAAACCCTTTGGAATGTCTCATATTCATGTGGGTCCACACTCACGAATGGTAGGGGACTTGGAGCAGGGCTGGAAAACCCGGCGCCAGGGTGTTTATTCAAAGGGTGAAGGCTGGATTTGGACGGTTGCTTTTGAAGTGCCCCCCTCTGCTTTTAAGGAACCCAAACATATCCAATACAAATATGTCATCCATTTAACCCGCGGAGAAGAAACTTATGATTTTTGGCTTCCAGATCCCTCAGTACAAGAACACACCACGGATGGGTATCACAGTTCAGTGATTAAAGTGAGTCCTAAAAAAGAGGAGATCAAGCGTATGACGCGCAGAGATCCCAGCCCCGGTGTTGTTTCTCTACAGCTAAATCTCGCTCTTGAGGCACCCTCGCCCAAAAGTTTAGCCCAGACGAAATTTAAAAATCCGGTGCAATGGCTTACCGCTAACCTGCAATCTCCAAGATTTAGTCGGTATAGACGTATTCAGCTGGCCACAACGCTGACACTGGGGACTGCTCCATGGCTTTCGGGTTATGCACCAGCGGCCTATACTTCGGATCTAGGACAGTCGGAGGATTTTCGGGCTCTTGAAAAACGGGCAAGGGAGCTGGGTGTCGAGTTGGTTTATGATTTTGTTGCTGGCCACACAGATCCTTATCGTCATCCGTTACCTCTATCCTCTTATTCTTACGCGGATCTTGGTGGGGGGATCGCCGGGACCCTCAGTATTTGGTCACATCATATTGATGATCAAAACCCTCAGTCAGTAGCGCAGCTATTATGGTGGCTTAAGGCGGTCGGTATTCCCTCGACGAGGGCGGATGTTGGTGGAAGTATTTCTCAGTGGCTTCACTTGGAAAGGCGCCGGCAGGAGCCTGATGCCACCGCCATTGTGGAATGGGGTGACACGGCTGTTCAGGACCCATTTACTGAGCTTTACTTTAAGGATATTTTTGAAGCTCTTGAAAGAACGAGTGCATCTGTACCATTCAATCAAATGTTACAACTTCTAGAGGATAAGCTCGCAGGCCTTGATGCCGACAAGCGGCTTTTGATGATTTGGAATAATCATGACGAGAGTCAATATCAGGGGGGGGTGGGTGCTTTTGTAAAAGGGCTAGACAAAGGCACTGCGGAGAAAAAACTCATGGCTTTGTATACAGCTTACATAATTCTTCACTTGACCCATCTAAACCGGACAAGCGTCTTGGAATATTCTCCGGACCGGTTTGGATTTACAGGTCATGATGTTTTTATGTTTGGTGAATATGGAAGGCGAGAAAGACCTAAGTGGAAAAAGAATAGAAATATTGATTTTATACGCTTACACAACAAGTTATTGGCGGTGGCAAACGCTGTGGCCCAAGAGAAAACACCGGCGGAAAGAGTCGGGACCAATAATTCCTACGTGGGCGCCGCGATCACGACAATCAACGACAAACGACAACTTATTTTAACTAACGTTTCCGGAAGCCATCAGAGGGGAAATATATGGATCGATGGAAAGGCTTCCGACTTCGATCTTCCGGCTTATGGGGTGTCTATTCAGGATTTGCGGAGTTTGACGGCTGCACGGCTGGCCTACAAGGATGAAGTGAGAGCCTACGCTGATCAGGCGGACAATGTCGTGAGTGACCTTTTACAAAAAGCACCTGATCTGGCAGTGATCCAAAACCATGTCACAAGACTTGTTTATCCTGCCGCCGGAAACGACGTGAAGACCGTGGTTTCTTTGATGAAGGTTTTCCCCAAGGTCAACCATCTATATGTCATCGATACAGCCTATCAAGGCCCGCCGGCTATGAATGGCCGGACATGGAAAGACTATTGGGAAGAGCGGATAAGGGAAGCCGCCAGGGAAAATGGAGTCACTCCCGATCCAAATCTTGTTGTATCTGTTATCAGCCGGGATTATCACTTTCTTAATCACCGGGATATTCCTGTGCTTCCCGCAGGTCAGCATACGGTCGTGATCGAAAGCAGATGGCCTCATGGCATTCATTTTATGGAGCAAATTTTCAAACAGAATCGCGAGGGTGACGTGGTGATCGCCTTTAAGCCGCCGCATACGGTTCGCGAATATTTAAACCCGCAAAGCCTGGCTCCCGATTCTGTTCAGGGTCTCAGTTTGCCTTATTTGTATGAATCGAGAAGATATTGGATCGCGACCACCCTCCGGTCGATTTCGGAAAAATCAGCCCAGCTTCAAAGAGCCGCTGCCCGCCTCGCCAAGTCCTCGCTGCTGGATCAAAAAGTGAGCCAGATGATTGCGGGGATTCGCGGGATGGATGGACATCTTTTGGAGCTGACGCAAATCGTCCAAAAAGAAATGAAGGCGGGTCTTAAAGGGAAAAAAAGTTCCCTACCCATGATTCCTAGCTCGGTCCCGGTGCCGGATCTTGCGGCGCTTGTCGGCCAACGTGTGGTGTACGCAGATCTGGGAGGATCGACGATTCACATTGGAGCGATCGAGATAGGTAACGGTGGCAATATCAAAGTATTGTGGCATGAGGATATTAAGCTTGGCGACAACATCTCCATCGGTGGGCGAAAACTTTTTGATTATATTGCCCAAGAAATTGCCACTTCCATCAAGCGACATCAAAAACAAGGCTCAAAAGATATCACCAAGATGAGCTTTACTTTTTCATTTTCTCACCAAGACGGGAAAATTTTACCGGAAGCCCACGGAACCAAAGGATTTGATTTTAAAAATGTCGTGGGAAGAAATGTCAAAAATCTAGTCAATCGGCGACTCAAAAAATTGGGCGTCGGCGGACTCCGTGTCGTCGTCGTGGCCAACGACACGGAAGGAGCCATGATCCTCGGAAATCTGACTCTTCCCCGGGTTATTTTTTCAGTCATCGCGGGGACAGGGTTTAATACGGCGGTGTGGATTGATGGAACACTGTACAACATGGAATCCGGTGGTCTGGTAATTCCGAAAGAGTGGCTAACGCCTCATGATCTCCCGCTTGTCAAACGCGGTGCCGAGGAGCTGATCGCAGGAAAATTTTTAGGAGAGCAGTTGCGCGTGAGGCTTCTGGACTTGGCAAAAAATGATAATCTTTTTTCAGGACGTATTTCAAAAAAATTAACGATTGAAGAAGGCATTTCTTCTAAAAACGTTTCTAGGATTTACCTTGCTCGGAGTGATAAAAAAGTTCAGAGTATTTTGTACGGACTGGGAATCCGACAGGTAAGTCCGAGAGATATTCAAGCAGTCCGGCAAATCGCCGCCGCTTTATTTGAGCGCTCTTACAAAGTCAACGCCGCCATCATCGCCGGCGGCTTTTCGTTGGAGCCTATAAAAACTAAATCTCCACAAATCGCCGCGGACGGAGCGCTCTGGAATATCCCAGCCTATCTTCAGGGCGCTCAGCGACAGCTTCGCAGTCTTGCGCAAAAACTAGATATAAGCGGAGAACCAAAGATTCATCAAGTCCAAAACGCCTCCGGTGTCGGCGTGGGCGCAATCGCGGCAGTGGTGACCCAAGCCCCGACGGGAGCGCGGTTGGCGACTTCACCGGCGACTCCCATCACTTATGGAAGAGATCTCGCCTCTATTTTGGCCAATCAACTAGGGGAGCCTAAATTTTTTCCCTTGGCCAGATTGGGAAGTAATTCTCAAATTCACGTCGAAGTCGTTTTTAAGATATCCGATGCTGAATCCAAAAGACTGAGTCTTACATTAATGAATGGAGCGACTGTAAATCATCCAGATCCTTCTAAAAACGCACGGGATTTTTTCACAAGAAAATTGGATATTTCCGAAAGTGATTTTGATCAACTCGAATTTATCCTGACGGTTGATCGAGTCAGTCAAATACTTACCATCGAGCCGAAAGAGCCCAAAAAAATTGGGGCGAGGTTGGCTCTTCGGCGCGGCCTTTCAGGCTTTGCTCAGGACTTCTCGGAAGGACAGCTTAACGCATTGAAGGTTTTCATCTGGGAGGCGGCTAAAGCTAAAGAATTTCACGGCGAGTTTCCCGTGGAAGTGGATCCTAATACCGATGCGGCGTTGCTTCGTGTGACCAAAAATTCTTCGGGAGTGGCCGAGCTTTGGGTGCGGGGTGGGACAGAACCTCTTTTGACTGTTTCGCGGCAGGAATATTTGGGTTTGAAACATCAATTAAAATCTTCCGTGAGCTTTAGTGGTTTGAAAGACCTTGCGGCCGGTGTTAACGCGCAGGTAGATTTCTTTTTGAATCAAGTGGATCCTCATATCGATCACGATAAGCCCGTTGCCCTTGAGCTTGATACCAAATATTTGGACTCCGTTTCTGAGAGTTATCTAGAGGCATTCATTCTTCATCTGGAAACAGAAGCCGAAAAAGTATATGGAAAAAATGTTTATTTTCTGCCGATAGGCAAGAGCGCTTCCCAGTGGATTCAAAGAGCGCCTAAAATATTTTCTACAGAGCCTCCTCAAGGTTTGTCCGAAATCCGCCGCGTGAAAGTTGTGCCGCCCGCTCAAGCCAATGACTTGTCCAAGCGTGATCTACCCCTATTACCTCTTGGAGAGGGTGATCTACCGCTGTTTAGTTTCATCCGCCTGGCCATCTATGAAGGCCGTCTACCAGATATTACGAATCGTCCTGAGGCATTTGACAACGCCTATGCGACACTGGCCGGAGGCCATCCGGAATCAAGTATTTTAACCTTAATCCTTTCAGGTAAAGCAGATGCCGAGACAGCCGCTCAACACGCTGTCCGTGCCCTCCTGCGCGTAGATGTCAATCTAGCCATTCGTTTCGTTGACCATATGAGGCGTATGCTCGCCCAATCCGCTTAATTTTGATATAATCCCCAGCTATGACAGCAAACCCACTGAATAGCAGAAGTTCTGAAATTACCGCCGGGGACTATCGTGCGCCCAATCGGGCGATGCTTCGTGCGGTGGGTTTTAAGGACGCGGATTTTGAGAAATCCATCATTGGGATTGCCAGCGCTTGGAGCAATCTCACCCCTTGCAACATGCACATTGACCAGCTGGCCCGCAAAGCGGACGAAGGGGTTCGCTCAGGCGGCGGCGTGCCGTTGACTTTCGGGACGATCACAGTTTCCGACGGAATTTCCATGGGAACGCAAGGGATGAAATATTCCCTGGTGAGTCGTGAGGTGATCGCGGACTCGATTGAAGTGGTTTCCTCGGCTCAGCGCTTTGATGGGCTTGTCGCCATCGGGGGTTGTGATAAAAATATGCCCGGCGCTCTCATGGCGATCGCGCGCATGAATATCCCCAGCGTTTTTGTCTACGGCGGCACGATCAAGCCCGGAAATTTTGAAGGCAAGGACATCGACATCGTCAGCATTTTTGAAGCGGTGGGTTCTTACAGTGCGGGGAAGATTACCAAGGATCAATTTAAAGGCGTGGAGTGCAACGCCTGTCCCGGGGCCGGCTCTTGCGGCGGGATGTACACGGCCAATACGATGGCCTCCGCGATCGAGGCACTGGGAATGAGTCTGCCTTTTAGTTCCTCCGCGGATGCCGAAAGTGACCAAAAAAGAAAAGATACTCACGAAGCGGGCAAGGCCGTCCTTGAGCTTGTCAAAAAACAAATTCTTCCACGGTCGATTTTGACCAAAAAAGCTTTTGAAAATGCGATCACGGTGGTGATGGCCCTCGGCGGCTCGACCAATGCGGTGCTTCACTTGATGGCGATCGCCAATGAAGCGCGCGTGAAGCTTGTGCTCGATGATTTTAACCGCATCTCTAAAAAAGTCCCCCACCTGGCGAATCTTAAGCCCAGCGGTAAATATGTGATGAGTGATTTAAACAAAGTTGGCGGAATTCCAGGGGTCATGAAAATGCTTTTGGATGCCAAACTCATTCACGGGGATGCGATGACCGTCACCGGAAAAACAGTGGCTGAGAATTTGAAAGATGTAAAACCAGTTTCCAACACTGAAATTGTGAAACCTCTTTCCAATCCTCTATACCCAACGGGTCCTATGGTTGTTCTGCGTGGCAACTTGGCTCCCGAGGGGGCTGTCGCCAAGATCGGGGGTCTTAAAGTTTTTACACACCGTGGCCCCGCCCGCGTCTACAACTCCGAAGAAGAAACCTTGAAAGCGATTTTATCTAAAAAAATAAAACCTAACGATGTGATCGTTGTACGCTACGAAGGCCCCAAAGGCGGCCCCGGCATGCGCGAGATGCTGGCGGTCACCAGCGCCATCATCGGCGCGGGACTCGGAGACTCTGTAGCGCTTATCACGGACGGGCGATTCTCGGGCGGGACTCACGGGTTTGTCGTGGGGCATGTGGCGCCGGAAGCGGCGGTGCGTGGACCCTTGGCAGCGCTCCAAAACGGGGATATCATCGAAATTGATGCCAAAAAGCTCTCGATTCGCGTCGAGCTTTCCGACAAAGAAATCAAAGCACGCCTTAAAAAACTAAAACCCTATTTTCCAAAAATTCGCACTGGGGTCTTGGCCAAATATTCCCGTCTTGTTTCTTCTGCTGCCACCGGGGCGATCACCACGCATGACCTCTAACCCCACCGGACTCCATTACGTCGTCGTGGACGTTGAAACCCAAAAGGGTTTTGGCGAGGTGGATCGAAAAAAACTTCATTTGTTAAAAGTCTCCGTCGCCTGTCTTTACGACTCCAAAACGGATAAGTATCTGGCTTTTGAAGAAAAAGAAATGCTCAAATTTGAGGACTATTTAAAAAAAGCAGACCTTATCATCGGTTTTAATATTCTAGGGTTTGATATGGAGGTTTTGGCTCCGTACCTAATCACTCCCATCAAAAATTTCCCCGTACTGGATCTTTTGGATGAGTTTGAAAAAGCGCGCGGCCATCGCATCAGCCTTCAGAGCGTCGCGCAGGCAACCTTGGGCGAGTCCAAATCTGGCAGCGGCTTGGACGCCATCAAGTATTTTAATGAAGGACGTATGGATGAGCTTAAAAAGTACTGCATCGATGATGTGCGTATCACCAAAGAGCTTTACGAATATGGTTTAAAGCACGGCAAAATATTTTTTGTCTCCAATCGAGATTATCAAAAGTATGAAGTCCCGATCAACTGGGCCAACGCGGTAAACGAGATTAAATCCCAGAAGAAAACCGAAAGCGCTTTTCCGACGAGTCTTTTCTGATGAGCTTTTATATTCGTATCTGGCAGGCCTGCGACGTAAACGAAATTACCAAATGTCTTCTGATTGTCGGGGATGTGACCGCGGACTGCTCGGGTTGTCGGGAGCTTGGGATTGATTATACTCATGCACAAAATTGCCCTCAGTGCGGGGTGAAGTTTCGCTTTATTACTTCACGCAATACCGGGCGTTTGGATAAAAATCGCGGTGGCACGGTCAAGCGGATTAAAGAGCGTCGCCCTGATCTTACCTTTGTTGATTATGAGGACTACAAGGAAATTACAGGCAAACAGCAGGCGAGAGATTTTTTCTCATCTTAAAAAAAGAGGAGTCGTGATGAAAAAGATAGCGGTTTTGATGTTAGGTTTTATTTTGGCAAGTTCTTTGTCTTGGGCCCAGAGCAGTCCTGACGCCCAGCGCCGGGCTCATCGTGAGGCAATGAAGGCTGTGAAGGCGGCCCAAAGAGAAGCCCGAAAAAATGCCCCCGCAGTGCCTGCCAATAAAGAGCCCGGCTTTTGGGCTCGAGAAGGAGAGCGCTCAGGCTTGGGGAGCATGAAAAATCCGACAGGTTTCTTAAGAAATTTAAACCCAATGCCGTTTTTTAAGACTCAGCAAGAGCAGTACAACGCTCGTAAGAACCAAGGCCAGACGACATAAATTCTCTCATGAAGATTGTTCGGCAAGTTACCATCTCCATTTTTTTCTTGATGGGGATGGTAACGACAGGCCGTGCGGAAGATACCCCCTTGATCGACATCCAAAAAGAAAATCCAAAAATTTCAGTAGAGATCCGCTACAAAACCAAGGACAATTTTGTCGGAGAGCCTTTGTATCCTGAGACTGCCCGTGTTTTTTTAAGAAAAGAAGCTGCCCAAGCCCTCTTCAAAGTTCAAAAAGCCCTGGAGGCTAAAAAGCTAGGTCTTAAAATCTACGACGGCTATCGTCCGCTTTCTGTTCAGAAAAAGATGTGGGCCAAAGTTCCTGTAGAGGGTTATGTGGCCAATCCCGCCAAGGGTTCCAACCACAACCGTGGTATGGCGGTTGATTTGACGCTGGTGGACGACCAGGGCAAAGAGCTTCCCATGCCATCCGGCTATGATGAGTTTTCTGAGCGCGCTCATCGGGATTATCAGGGTGGCACAGAAGAGCAGAGGAAAAATCGCAAGCTTCTCCAAGACGCCATGGAGGCCGAAGGTTTCCACGGTATTTCAACCGAGTGGTGGCATTTTGATTATCTAAATGCCAAAGATTATCCCGTCCTTGATTATTCATTTTAAGTCGTTTAAAAAATGGGGGGCACAGGCGGGGATTACCACTAGGGATTTTCCTCTGAAGCTTAAAAAAACAACAGATCTTGATTTGCCCGCCAAGCAAAAACAATTTTCGAAACTTATCCAAAAAGAAAATTGTGCCTATCTTCATCAGGTTCACGAAGCAAAAGTGGCTGTGATTGATTCAAAAAAGTATTTTCAGAAAAAAGGTTTCCATCGATTTTCAAAAACAGATGGAGCGATCACCAATATTCCGGGGCTAACTCTTCTTTGTATGACAGCAGACTGTCTCTCTATCTTTTTAGCGGCCCCGGGTTGGGTAGGGGTGGTGCATGCCGGATGGCGGGGAACCCAGAAAAAAATAGTAGAGATCGCCGTGAAGCGCTTGCTTCAAAAATCGGGTTGCAAGCCCTCTCAAATCCACGTGCTTTTTGGACCCTCGATCTGTGGGAAGCATTACGAAGTGGGGGAAGAGTTTAAGAAATATTTCTTGCCCCCAGCACTGACTTATCAAAAAGGGAAGTACACTTTGGATCTTGTAAAAGAAAATAAGACCCAGCTTCGCGGATGCAGGATTCCTTCAAAAAACATTTTCCAATGTAGTTATTGCACAATCTCAAATGGAAGGCTTTTTTACTCTTTTCGCAAAGAAAAAGACTCTGCAGGCCGGATGGTTTCTTTTATTACCCTGAATTAACAGTTAATTTTTTTCAGAGAAGATTTCTTCTTGATAGATCTTAATCAAGATGAAGAAGAGCGAGAGAACTGCCGGGGCCAGAAAAATCCCTGAAATTCCATACACTTGCAAACCTCCAAGGATTCCCAGGAAAAGTAGGATGTAAGGAAGTTTTGTTTTTTCTCCGATGAGGATAGGTTTTAAGACATTGTCCACAAGGCTGATCACAAAGACTCCCAAACACAAAAGAATAATCGCAGAGCGATGCTGACCGATGATGGCAAGGTAAACTACAAAAGGCACCCACACCATAGCGGCTCCAAAGACCGGGACAAGCGCCGCTAAGAAGGTAACTCCTGCAAAGAACAGGGGCAGGGGCAGACCCAAGGCCCAGTAAATGGCGCCGGCGATCCCTGCCTGAGCGACCGCGGTCACGATCTGCCCGCGAAACACCGCCGAGAAGGTATCGCTAATCTGTGAAAAAATGATTTTCTTGATGTGTTCTTTTAAAGGAGTGATGCGATAGATGAAGCGGTAAATTTTATCCCCGTCCTTGAAGAAGAAAAACACAAGAAAGGTCATGAGAAAGAAGTTGATGATCGCGGCAAAAAAACTCTTGGTGGCAAAGAGAGCCTGTTTGAAAGAAACGCGTCCGATAATCTCAGCAAAACCAACAAAGACACTCTTTAAGTTTTCGCGAATAAATTCTATCTGAAAAAGCTCAGAACTTTCCACTCTTTGGACCCATGGGTGAGACTTGATCTGTTCCACCAGTTTTTCAACGCCACCGACCTTGACCCAATTGAGTACCCAAACATAGGCACTTAGAACTTCACGGAGAAGATTGGTCAGGATCAGGACGATCAGAGGAACGAAAACGAGAAAAATAACCAACGTTGCCAAAAAAGCTGCAATATCTCGCCGGTTTTTACAGACGGAGAGGATACGCTCAAAAAATGGATAAAACCCAAACGCAATTGTCGCTGCCCAGAAAATCGGATGGATAAAAGGAGATAAAATGAGTAGCGTGCTATAAAGGATGAAAAGCAGAAGCGCCGCAAAGAAAAAGGAAATAATATTTTCGCGTGTCATGCCCGAAATTATAGCACAACTATCGTCCGGTTGTCGTTGACAACCTCAAGCCTTAAGTCTAAGCTAGAAACTCAACTTTTTAATAGGGGGTTTTATCATGAAAACAGGGATGAAGGTATTGCTAGTGATCTTGGGGATTATTTTATTAAGCGGGATGTTTTTTGCAGGGGCCTACAATAGCTTGGTAAGGCTGGATGAGGGGGTGAGTCAAGCGTGGTCTCAGGTGGAAAATGTTTATCAAAGACGAGTGGACCTGATCCCTAATTTGGTCGAAACCGTAAAGGGTTATGCGGCTCATGAAAAGTCGACCTTGATGGCGATTACCGAGGCGCGTGCCAAAGTAGGTAGTACAAGTCTCTCCCCAGAGATGCTCTCAGACCCGCAGAAATTTCAGGCTTTCCAACAGTCTCAAGGAGCTTTAAGCTCAGCGCTGAGCCGGCTTTTGGTGGTGGCTGAAAAATATCCGGATTTGAAAGCCGATCAAAATTTTCTGGCACTTCAAGCTCAGATTGAAGGCACTGAAAATCGAATCTCGGTCGAGAGAGGGCGTTTTAATCAAGCAGCTCAGGCACTGAACACCAAACTTCGCTCTTTCCCTACCAATGTGATTGGCGGGATGTTTGGGTTTAAAGCCAAAGAATATTTCAAATCAGATGCAGGAGCGGAGAAAGCTCCGAAGGTACAGTTTTAGTGTTTTCGGCGGGTCCTGTCGCTGCGGTCTCCCATCGCGTCCTCGTCCCGTCCTTCGGCGGGACTGCGGGTCGACGGGAGCCCTCCTCCGCGCCACCCGCCGAGCGCAAAAATAAAACTGTCCCTATCGTTTTTGCGAGAATGGTGGGGATCTTTATTTTTCTTTTTTCACCCTCTGTATTTGCCCTCGAAATTCCTGAAAAGCCTCAGAAGTATGTTAATGATTATATCGGGATGCTTTCGTCGCCGAC
>CAZCDB010000004.1:0-42500 GCA_964497635.1 uncultured Planctomycetia bacterium
CCAACCGCGCGCCGCTGACAGACGCGTCTACAAGAGCGGTAAATCTTTCTTTTGTCATCTGCTCTGATGAAAGCCCATCGAGGGTTTCTACCTCATTTAGAATCTTTTGAAGAATAGTCGCGGCGCCTTCTCCCGTAGACGATTGGATCAGATGTTTTGAAACAATCGCTCGGCGATCAGCCGCATCCAACACAGACGCCACAAAACGACCATCCCCGCTTTGAGCATCAGTCCCCAGAAAATCAACAGCGATGATAAAACTTCTCTTTGGACTCTCAATACCCAAAGACCGAGTAATCGCTTGAGCCGTGCGGCGGCTGCCTAAACGCGCCTTAAGATCTGCCAATTGGGCTTGTATGGCAAGAACTGTCGGTCTTGGCACCACAGTCCCGGAATCTTTAAGAGCTCCAAGAAGATCGTCGTTTGTGGGCCCCAAAAGTCCTTCCAATATATCGGAGACATCGGCAAATGCCTTTTGTTGAACACTCAAAGGTTTTGCGCGGTCATAGGGCAAGGCTCTGGATTCTAAAATAGTAAGATACCCAAATTGCGCGGTCTCGTCTTTTTTAAGCTCGAACATCCCATCACGTTGGTAAGGAATCATTTTTTCTTCCCTCAAGTCCAACATGTACAAAGTGTATGGCGCCCGCGAAAACAAAACCTTTGAATCACCATTGGGCTGCTGCTCTGAAATAAATTGTACGATTTGCACATAAATTTTCTGCTGGGTGGAATAAACAGTCACTAGCTTATCCTTATCCACTTGCGCGGTAAAAATGTAATCATCGCCATTCGGAGACGTTTCCCATTGCTCCAAAGGCAAGGAATCCAAAACCTTGACGCCATTGTTGCTCTTTTTTTGTAATGAAGCTAGCACGCCCTGATGATGACGAATAAAACCGAACGGCTCGGTAAATGGGATTCTGGAAGAATCAGGCGCTGTGGCTCGACCCAAATAAAAACCACCGCCTGCCAAAGCCAACCCTGTGGCCAAAAAGCCCCTTCGCTTTACTACCCCAGAAACGAGGCGTTCCTCAATGGACCGAGTATCCCTACTAGTTGTGCTAGATAGTCGTGCGGCCCCAAACCTGACCGCAAAATATCCCTCATTGTTTATATTGTCGACCAACATCGTGGCTTGAGATTTAGGAGGCTCCAAGACCTTGGGTTTCAGCGAAGGAAAAATCGTGGCCCTTTGGAGAGCCGCCGTAATTTCAGGTTTGTTTGCGCCATTCAAAAGAATTACATTAAAACTTTGTGAGCCCATAGATAGGAATAAAATGGCCACAGGACTCTTCTTGTCCAAAAGCACTCGAGCTTTTAATCCTGAGGCAGGCACGCTAAAACCATTAATGTACCTAGAAACAAGCTCGCTAAAACTACTACGAGTGGGGATATCCTGCAGATCAATCGTCCGTACCAAAAAGGCTCGCGCTGAGGTTAAATCAGGATTTTGCAATTGACGCTGAGCAACCGTTTTAAAACTCAACCGCGCGCCGCTGATTTTTACAGTTCCGGTAATATTTTCAAATAGAAACTCAACTTCTTGGTTGGCGCTGTAGCCTCCGACGGATTTATTTAGGACCACTCTAAAATAAGTGGGCTTGCCGTCCGACTTATTTTTGCCAACAGCAGTTACCTGTCCTGAATAAGTTTCGCCTTGATAGTCGAAAGATATGATTCTGTCTGGCACCAATCCTTGCCGGACAATTCTGTCATTCTCTGCAATCTGATCAGGCTTGGGATCATCTCTGTCAGGCTCAGGTTGTGGCTGAACAGGCGGTATTGTCGGAGAGCTTCCGACCTTGCGCACCAGGATAGGCTCACCAAATACAATCTCCCTAAATTGGGCGCGTGCCCCGTTTGGATTCCGATCATTTACAACGGTAAAAGACCCCGAAGAAACAGACGCACCGACCGACTGAACTCCGGTAATCCGCCCTACAAACAGTCTTCTATCAGTGGTCCTATTATTAATGTAGTAGCCTGGCGCAAATGTAAACTGAACCTCCACATCGCTTTTTCCGACAGCTGATTGGATTAGCGCAACGACAGCTTCCAAGCGTTGAATTTGTGTATCTTGAGGCAATTTCTCTGTGTGCCCACCCACCACTTGAAGCACAAGGCCTCTATTTAGATTTGTATACGGATCGGGCACGATTTTTCCATGAACGATCTGTGAGCCGTATTTTACATTGACCCACTGACCCTCAAGCTTCGCCAGATCCGACTCCGAGGCTGTGTAGTAAATTTTTGTTTCAGAGGTCGGGGGTGGCGGCGGATCCACAGGAGTGGGTTTTTTAAAATCCGGATTAGGGCTTCCCAAAAAGTCCGTTAATGTAAAAACATTTCCATTATTAAGCAAGCGCAGGGTTGTAGAGGTCATCGAAACCACTTGCCCGCTTGCAGAATAAGCCTTAAGAGCCTTCATCTGCTCTTCGGTTAAGCCGATAGGCCCTCCCAACAGTCTTCCAAGACCCGGTACAAAATTAAAGCTGGCAAACTTTCTGGAACCCAGAGGACCCACCGGCTGATAAGTCAAAATCATGCCACGACGGTTTTGGGCGAATCTTACGATACTAAAAATCGGAATAGTCACCTTGGTGATAGACCCATATTTCATGAGGGTGACATGATCGCGATCAAGCGCATGAAGAATGCCGTTGGTATAATAATATTTACCATCGGATGCCACCCAAATCAATCCAAGAGTATTGGTCGTGTAGGGCTTTAGAGCCTGGAAATTTTCAAAAGTTGGCCTCGCAAAAGGTTGAGTCGTAACGACCGAAGTATCCGCTGCTTGCAACTCTTGAATCTGGACGTCCGCCTGAGCTCTTTCTCTGCTTAGAGTTTCCAGGGAATTGGCAATCACTCGGTCAAGGGGGATAAGCACAACCTGATCCCCGGAGCTCTGTGTTCCCTGAAAAGTGTCACTGCTAAGATCAAAACGATCCACCCGCCCCACAAATGGACTCGCTATGCCACGCTTTTGATACTCTAGAACCACTTCGGTGCCCGTCTTCATAGCACCGACAAGTTCCTGTCTTAATTGATCCAAATTCAGCATCTGACGGGTAATCACATCGAAAGTGATCTTGATTTTTGCGCCTTCCGAGGTTCTCAGCTGGATTGAATTTTGATCGACGGCCTCCACACGACCTTGAACTCTCTGCTCCTGCTTTTGTTTTTTGACGGTAACCGTCCGCCAAAGAACCAGCTCGGCCCCACTCTTTTTAAACAATTCAAAATTTTTCTGAGTCGGGTCCGCATACACCTGAGAAAGAAGCTCTTCATCAGTTCTATTGTTATCTTGCACAGTTAGCGCTTGGGTCTGAACACTCCGCTGACTCACAGGCTTTTCTTCTATCTCTCTTCCCGGATCCTGCCCAAATAAGCTAGCCCCAGACGTCACCGCCACTGCCGCTGCTGCAGCAGTAAAACTCCCACTCCAGCGACGAAGTCTATTGGATAAACCTTTCCCGAAAATACTCTCGAGTAAAATTGTAAAATCGGATAGTTGAAAGTCATTCCCTTTCAACTTTGAACTTTCACCTTTCAACTCAGGATCCGCCAACCGTGCGGCGCTATCCGGAACCGTTTCCTTGGCACCCTTTGATTCTGGCTCCACCAAGCGCAAAGCCGCAATCGCATTGTCAATAGAGGCTTTGGCTCTCAGATAAATATCCGCAAGACCCTGCACATCTTCTCTTTGTTGTCCCCCAAGGCTCTGTGCAAATCCAGAAAGACCGACTTGGGTGATGGCGACTTCATTTTCTATGCGGGAAAGAATCCTGAAAGCAGAGCTATAAGCTTCAGTAGAAAATCCTGCAGAAAAAGACCTTGCACCAGCCTGAAGTCGCTCCAGATAACTACCGGTCAATTCATTTAGTGACGCCTGAGAACCATCGCTTGGCAAGGTATACCCTTGGCCTACTTCTTTGGAGGCTGTGAGCTCCTTTTGAGCTTCTACAAGGTGCCTATAAAAATCGTCCCTGGCAGTAAGCGCTTGTGCAGACGCCAACCGTGCGCCAGCCAAACCGTTGCCGTCTTGATTCATTGCCCAAGGCTTTCCCAACCGCCTTACATTCAGCCATTTAACGAGAGTCGCCAAAGGACGGCTATCAGTATATGCATGTAATTTAGTCTCAACGCTTTGAAGCGTTCCATCAGAGTTAATGGTTATCGTTAGATCATCGAACTCACTTCGACCAATCTGATAAGTAAGAACTTGGCCGACCGGTTCGTCCCTAAGATAAATTTCAATCTCTTCGTTTCCATAAAATTTAAAGTTTGCGCTTCTCACAACCCCTGATGCTGTATTGGATCCTTTTATCTCAAGGGGTACGATGCTGGAATTCATCAAAACAATAGTCCCCTTGTGCTCACCTTCGTTTCTCTGCAAATCAACTATCGGCTGGACATATCGAATCGATTCATCGCGGGGAAGCAAGGTATCCAATGTCCTCCGAAGTGTATCGGGCCCTTCTGCTGAGCCGGACAGATAGGTTATGGGCTGGGTCTTATCCAAAAAGCTTATGTTCAATGTCAATGTCCACATGACTCCCGTATCAGTCATTTCCGCGCCAACAGCGCGAACAGTCTCGTTGATCAGCTCTTCACGAGAAAGGGGTTTTGCCAACCGTGCGGCATGGGATACTCGCATCTCCACTGCTTCCTGCATTGCGACTGCCATGGCCAAGGAACTGCTGGCTCCCGCAAACATGGCTTGAGGCAAATTCTCAGTGCTTAAAGGCCTCCCCTCCACATCGGTAGGATTCAGCTGAACGTAAAATCGGACCTTGGGCTCGGTGCCAGAAGGTCTGGCGGTGACATAGTCATTGCCATCGATCCCTTTGGGACCAAAATAAAATCGGACACCCTCCTCAGGAAAAAAGTTTAAAAGACCCTCGGGATTATCACGCCACCGTGGCTCGTTTAACAATGCTTTCAAATCTTCATAATACTTATCGACCGGAAAATGCTCCGAAAACTCAGGGTCCGTATTCTTCTGATCAACTGGGATCATAACTTGGACACCGGTAACTTTTTTCTTAACTACTTCGCCATTTTCAAGCACATCTAAAAATATTTCACGCCCTTTAGCAAAATCCCTGGCCATTTCCAAAATAGCTTTGATCCACGTGTATTTTTCGATGGTCCCTGCCGGGCCATTATCAAAAGTTTTGGGTTGATTGGTATCCGGAAAAAGTCCTATCTCCTGCTCAAGATACATGTCTTTAACCAGATATTCATGCAGTGTCATGCCCTTTTCCTTGGCATAGGCGAGTACTTCCAAAAGAAGGAAGGAGGCCATCGGACCGTCTTTGTCCAGCGTATGACCCATATTGCCCATTTGGTGAGGAATGAAACCAAAAGTGGGATCCCCATGCGCCGAACCAGGCGTTTCCACGGCCAAGCTCCTTAAAGGAGTCCAAAACTCGTCGTGGGACGCGGTGCGTTTTGCGGCATAGGCCCTGGAAAGCTTGAATCCGCCATCGGCTCTTTCCAAAACCCCTTCCTCTGATAAAAACTCAAGGGTATCTCTGAGCGATTGTGCGGAGTAATGATAATATTTTGCGACCTCCGTGGTCAAAAGACCGCTGACTTTGTTGTTGGCAACGATTTGATCTCCTGAAATCCTCAGGTTAAGCCCGTCGATCTTTTGAAACTGACTCATGATCAGGTAAAACGGCGGCGGCGCTCCCATATAACTAAATCCGCCGCTTTCCTCAGCCATAGACAAAACCACTTTCCCTTCTTCCCAGGCTCGCTTGCCTTTCTCGGCAAGCAGTGAAAATCCGACATAGGTGTTATCGATTTCCACTTGAACGCCTCTTTTTTTCCCATAATTTACCAAAGCTTTTAAGGCATCCGTAGTGACATGGCTTTTGATGATCACGAAAGGCGTGTCTTTCTCTATCGATCCAGCGGCTATTTTTTCGGCAAAACGGTCTATGCGGTATTTTGTGATCAAAGTCCATTTATCATTGGCGGACAATAAGCGCAGACCGCTAAAGCCCAGGCGCTTTGCCGCTTCTGGATCCCCAGCCGCATATGAAATAAGAAGCGCCCGCCGCTGAGCCTCCTCTTTAGGCAAAAATTCTTCCGGTATGGGCACGCTCGCTCCGGCACGATCCGCATCAGGATCCGTTCCTATCTGAACGTCTATGCCTCCGAGAGCTTCGACAGGATCATTGTTTGTATCCTGAATATGCTGCTGGATTGCCATCTCGACAGCGTCCGCGTTTCCCTTTGAACTGCCTGGATCCGGGATCTGGGGGTTGCCTTCTGCGTCCAGCTGATTGGAAAAGATGGGAAACCGTCCGTCCATCCGGGCTACTTCCTTCGCGATCTTGACATTCTCATCTTTAAAACCCAATTCTTTCAAAACTCGAGTGAATACCCGTAGACCAACCCCATAAAAAGGCATGTATAAAAGCTTGATATTGGGTGCCTGGCGACGAACCAGATCTAGATCCGCAAATTGGTTGAGAACGTGCTTCACATAAATGGAAATAATATCTATTTGGGCAGGGGTCTTGGCGTCTCCGGCATTATTTTTTTCTCCCAGAATAGTCACCTGTCTGGGGCTGCCCTCAGAAAATTGCCTCACCAAGGGTCCGCGATAAATATTTTGTTTTAACGTCTCCGGGGTATATGCGTCGGATTCAACTTGCGCAGAAGCACTGAGCACCTCTTCAATATCATTCAGTTCCACGGGAGGGACATAATCTTTCGCACCCACAGCCCCTTTCCCATAAGTGTGTTCAATGACCCCATTACGCTCATTAGGACCTAGCTGAGCGCCGTCCCCTCCAAAAACCTTAAAACCTCCGTACCGGTAATCATTGTGAGAAGCGCTCAGAAGTATCCCCACGTGCGACTTCACGTAAGCGGCACCAAAAGAAAGGACCGGTGTCGGGGAGGCTTGGTCAAAAAGATAGACATTAAAACCATTTCGGATGAATACAGCCGCAACAGCATCAGCAAACGCCGGATTTTGAATACGGCTGTCATAAGCCAGCGTCATCACGGGAGGCCGCCCTTGTTTTTCAGCGACCTTCTTGTAGTAACGGGCCGTGCCTTCCGCCAGCCTCATAAAAGTAATGCTGTTGATGGTCTTCGGCCCTTTCAGGATTTCAGCTTGAAATCCTTTTTCTAGCAACTCATTGGCTTCTTCCATATTAAAAACAGTGAACTGCCTAGGGCCGGCCGTTCCAAAAACCACCTTACTGCTGTGAGCGGCGGTGATATGGCCAAAACGTTGTTGAGCGAGAGCCTTCAACAGACCTAACTTCGTGTATTTGTCAATAGCAGGGCTCTGAAGCCAGTCCATCACGCTTTTGACGGTAACACTCACAATGCTATCACTAAGTTTCTTTCCCTTTCTTTTTTCATCTTCAACATATTTGCCAACACCAACCTGCAAGCGAGTCCGAATCCTCTTTTGTTGATTGTCGATAAGTCCATTCAACCTCTGTTCGGAGATAAAAGAATTTATATTTTTTCCAAGAAGGTAATAAGATGCCAACCGCGCGCCGGTAGGATCCTCTTTGGAGAGCCGTGCGGCCGCCAAAATAAATTGCTCACCACGTACAACACCAGCTTGATTGGCTAAATTTTCAACCGCCTCGGGACGAAGAGCCAAAGCAAGAGCCCTCTGCCCATCCACTCCGGCCTTCAAAGCGCGGCCTTGCACCGTTTGCACTATTTTGATTTGTTTGGCGAGGGGTGAAAGAAGCACTTTTTCATACTTGGCTTGATTGGTCTCGGAGGTGACATTGGGGGCCACCACCACATACGAATAACCCTTTTCCCTTAAGAGCTTGGCCAAATGACGGGTGTGGTAGCCGCCGGCGATAAGAGCAGCTATTTTTTTGTTCTTCATCACCTTCTCTACATTTTTTATAAAAGCAAAATCTCGCTCATCCACCACCCGATAAAACTTCTCAAGTACCTGGCGGCCTTCTTCGAGATGCCTTTCAAGCGGGATAAAGCTCTCCGTCAATCCTTCATCAAAAAGAGCTTTATTTAGGAGAGCTTGCCAAGAAATGGTGGGAAAATCGGGGGTATTTTCTAAAAAAGAAGCAAATTCATCTGAGGTCATCTGGATCCGATAGGCGGTCTCAAGAAGTGAGAGGTAGCGATCTACGGCGTGCAAAGTGTGCGCCTGGGTATGATCCAAGAGTTGGGTATAAACCATCTGCTCAAGCTTCTTGGACTCTTCTAAAAGCTTCTCCATATCAAGCTTTGAAAACTTTTCAAGATAGACAAAATAATTTTGAAATTGCGGAGTTGCTGAAAGACTTAAACCGTGTGCTTTGGCAGCCTCCGCGATCTTTTTAAAATAAGCCAGCTGTCCCACTCCCTTTTGCTTGGGCTGGAGAGCCAATTCCTTGGCAAGATTCCCAGAGTCTTTGGCACCGACTTTTTCAACCAAAGAAGCAAGCTCAAGCTGAGCTAGGGAGAAATCAATTTTTTTCTCTTCGGCCAAAAGAGCGGAGAGCCTTGTGATTTCTTTAAAATCAGAAAATTCGATCCCCTGCCCCTGAGCCAACTGAGCCAGTTTTTCAGGCGAGCTGATGCGCCCGGACGCTTTTTCATAAGCAAGTAAAGCGTGGGGATAATGTCTTTTTTTAAGCTGTTCGACGGCCGCTCGTGAGCTGACTAAATAATTCAAAATAGTTTCGCGCTTCTGCGCCAAATCCGCATAGGCCAGAAGACCCTTTGAATACAGATCGAGATCTTCAATGCCGGTAAGCTTCATGTCTCGTGAGGAGGTAAGATTGAGATACTCTTCTCCCGAGATCTGGGCTTCACGTAGAAAGCGCCCAGCGACTCGTTTGATAACAGAGGCGTCCGCAAGCTCTCTTAAGGGAGTCAGGGTGACATCCCCCTCACCACCCTCCACAAACACGTCGGAAAACTGATAACGATCCATCAAGGCATCCAGCGTCTTGGCCAGATTTTCCTGCCCCGAAAGATTGGCGTGCGCGTCCTGAATCAGAACCACCAAAGGTGCGGGGACTCCGCCACGCATGGGCGCTTGATAACCCTCTTTGTACTGACTAAATTGAGTGGGGACTTGAAAGGAAGAAAGATCAAGAGCATTCAAGGTCTTTTGAGATGCTCCGGACGCAGGAAAACCCGAAAGAGAGGCCGCGTGAAGAATATCGGAAGAAAGAAAGGAGCAGAGGAGGAAGAAAGTAAGAGGTTTAACAAAGCCTACTTGAAAGACTCGCTTCCAATCCGTATTCTTGTTCATTTCCTCGCCCTCTCTCTTTTTCTTCTTAAGTTTTTAAGCCGCGATGTCCAGAGCTCGCATCATGCGCTCAAGACGTAGCGCTTGCTCAAGCGTCACACGTACCAGAGGCACAGCCCAAGCCTGAATCCATCCTTGGGCGTTTTGGACTTCACCGCTTAAAAACGCGATGATGGCCGGGCGGGCATCTCCGGTATCAACACCCACAGGGAAGAAAGAAACGTGCTGGGCAACAAATGCCGCCGAGGGATCCTTGGGATTTTGTAAAGATGCTGTTAGGGTGTGGAAAATATCTCGGGTGTAAATGCTGGTCGCCTCTCCATCTTCGGTGAAGGCTTTGAACGGCAAGTACCCTTTGCCCTGCACAAGGCTGGAGAGATTTGCGGTGGATGCCATATTAAATTCTTCGGCCACCCGTCCGGTTGTGGGATCTACCACCTTCTCATCCATCCCCACGACAACATTTTTTGAAGATAAAATGTTCAAAAACACTTGGACCGTTTTATCCGCAAGCAATTCTCTGCCGATCTCGACGCGAAAGCGGAAATTGGAAACATCTTTCGCGTTTGAGATCTGAAGAAGCGCAAACAACTGACCCACCAACAACTGCTTCTGGCGCTCCAAAGACTGGACTTGCCCCACGCGATCAGCAATTCGAATCACACGAAGCGCGTTGGTCTTGAGAACCGCTGTCTCTTCTAAGGTGGCATCAAAGAGCCCAGCAGCTGCCTGGATCTGAGCCTGGCTTCTTTGGGAAACCTGTGTTAAGGCTTCGGTGTCCTGATCCTTCTCATCCACTGCCTTTTGGTCCCTGTCTGTCGGGGCGTACAAAAGCTCAGCTCCATCCGTACCACCCACAAACACATTGCCCCTACCATCAGGCCTGGCCGATACGGAAAAGTCTCTCGTCCCCGATGCCAAAGCAATGGCCGCACTTGGCAACCCGCTTTGCGCAATGGCGGTCAAAACAGCTCCATTACCAGCAAGAGTCAAAAATGGTTGTACAGACACCCTTCCAACAGGGGCTGGTAAAGTAGCGTTGGCCGCAAATCTAATACCCGTCGGCTTCGTCGATGACTCAAAACGCTTTGCAGCTGATGGAGACGCCAAGCGTGCCGCAGCAATGGCGGCTTGCACAGTGTCAATGGTGCTCTTTTCAGCAACCCTAAAAGCCTCTGCCCCATCTTTTAAAAGCCTATCTCCAACCGCATCGATTGAAGTGTTGTTGGGACCTAAAACCAGCTCGTTCAAATCCAAAAGCACCTGATCCGCGGTAATCGTGTCCTCACTATCCAGCTCACGGCCATCTCGCAGCAGAATCTGGCGCCAGACATCGTGATTGTCAGCGGTTTGAATAAGCTTTGGTAGACCCTTGCGGACCAACTGCTTGTCCGCTACATTTTGCAGTTGCTCATCCGACTGAGATTCTACGTAAAGCGCCGTCGCTTCAAATGCATCTTGGGGAAGCGTGTTGAGATTTCTATCACCCAAAAGAGGCAATACGTAGCTCAAAGGATCGGCGTAGGGCTGTTTATCTTTCTTGGTGCCGCTTGAAGCGATCAGAAGTCTCTGTGGATTGGCACCTTGCAAACGAAGCGCGCTAAAACGTCCGCGGAGATCCTCGATTTTTTCAAGAGTCGCCGGATCCAAAAGACCCGGTTGAAGAGCAAGGTTTTCGTTTGAATAAATGGACTGAATCACGCGGTAAGCCAGCTGAGTTTGCGCAATCGCCACTTTGCCACGAAGCATGCTGATTCTCTCCTTTATTTCTGGCGTGCTAGCATCTCCCTCTGCTTTTAGGATCAGAGGATCCACAGCGATATCCACCCGGCTCACAAAAAGCGAAAGCACGGAATGAATATTGGCTAGAGGATTGCCATCCACATTTCGATTTTCAAGACCTTGGATATAAGCTTCAATGTTGTCTAGAACATGCTGGGCCGTAAAAAGCAACGTCACATTGACGCTGATCCCCTCACGAGTTGCAAGCTCAACAGCCTGGACCCCAACCTTACGGTCTGCGTCAACAACATTTCCGATCTTAACGTAACCAAATACGCCATTGGCTCTAAAATTCTCATGAATGGTGCGTGCCTCCGCCAAGAGCTCTTGAGGATCCAGGGTATTTGGCGAGGTTTCATGTGAAGCTCGGCCTTTGTTGACTCTTAAAAGCTGGGCAGCTTGAACAGCCACTTTGGCGTACAAGGCCAAATAAATATCGCGAGCGCTATTGCCAGCTGCTTTGCCAGTCATCGCCTGTTGATAGATTTCAGATTTTGGATCTGAAATATACTTTTTGATCACCGCATCAATAAGACTTTGATTGGTCGTAATATCTTGAGCACCCAACTCTTCAATAAAAATTCGGACATAATCCTGCCACGAAAGATTGGGGTCTCTAAGACGCTCCTGAAGAAGCTGGTTTAGCTGCGGGCTGTTGATCTTAGAGGGTACGCCATCCAGAACAAAGGCATCATGATGAAGGCCGTTGGACTGAAGCCGTGTCAGCCTCAAAACAGAAGTTTTCGGAAGATCTTTTGCTGGAATAAATATGCGCGGCGTCCAAAAGAAGCCATTCTGGTCAAGCTCTTCAAACGCAGCCTCTGCCGCAGCCTCCGCAAACGAAGCAGAAGACGTTTTTAATTTAAAACTGATGTAGCTCTGAGGAGTCAATTCCCCATTCTGAGCTTGGGCCAAAAGCTTGGGCTCTAAGATCACATTTTCATAAATAACTTGAGCATTCGGACTAAGGGCCAAGCGTGCCGCAACAGCTTGAGTTATTTCCTTCTTGATCTGTCTTATTTCTTTGACAGGAACCCCAAGAACCGTCCAGAACTTTTTGTTCTGTACAGCTTCTTCCAGCTGCTGATAGTTGTGATAAACAATCCCGTCTCGACCTAGATTTGAAAGGATCCACGCCAAAGAAATAATCCGGGCTTTTTCTTCGGGGGATTTATCAGGCGCCAGAACTTTATCAATGCTGGATAACTCGTTGATCGTTTGTACATCGGTACCCACTGGATGAAATATTTTGCTGGCAGTGATAAATAGGGGGTTTTCACCGGGGACATCCAAAAGATAAGAAGCCTGCCTTTGGGCTTTGATGACCGCTTCTATATTTTCGAATTTTTTTCCTTCCCACTGGGAGGTTAACTGCTTAACAATAATCACTCTTAAGGACTCCTTGGGATCTGATTGAGTGACTGCATTTAAGATATCCACAAAAGGAACTTTGTAAGCATCCAACCATGTACCGCGACCAGAAAAAGATCCTGTGGCTCCCTTGATATTCTTAGCAAAAAGCTGGAAGCGGCGAGCAATCGTGCCTGGATTTCCACCACTTAGCATGAACATCAGACGTTTGCCAACAAGGTCATTAAATATTTTAAGCCACTTTATTTGGAGTTTTTCATCCGCAATGTCGCTTCCGGGAAAATGCTCTTTATCGATATCGGCATCAATGCCAAGTCTGCGAATCGCTTGGATCATCTTGAGCGTGTTGTTGTAAGCCCATTCACGACCCTCAAAGGTTTCGAGGTATTTTTGACCATTAAGGGTTGGAACAGCATTGACAGCATCAAGATTGATTTCAGTGGATCCATCTGCCGCATAGCGACGGGTCTTAGCATGAAGCACTTCAGGGGTGACAAGAAAACCATTTTGATGGCCGATTTTAACGATATCTTTAACCGTTGTAAAAACAGGCTCAAGCCTCTCATCTGGCACAGAAGAATCCAAGTACACCATGATCTTGAGAGCTTTTATCTGCTGGATATGAGAAATGGCTTTTAAGAAATCATCCAGAGTTTTAAAACCAAGATCCTCGTGAAGAGTGCGAGGAGCGTTCCCAATCTCACGACCGGCCTCAGGCGCGCCATCCTTTAGGGCACCGTTGGGGGTTTTGCCGGATTCTAACTGAATAAAAAATTGGGAATCAGCGAACACAGGAAGATCTGGGTGAAGAATGATTGGCCCATACTCAGCCTCGGTAATCGCTCCCGCTTTTTGAGCGGCAATAATATCTGGGTGGCTGAGCGAAAGAAAAACATTATTTTTCACATAACCCATCATATTCTTCGGACTCACAAGAATCGCATGGTTATAGTCGGATATACCAGTAAACAAGCTGAGCTGGAGCTGCGGCTCGGTCAAACCAGAGCTTTTAAGCATCTCCCCTAGAAAATAAACAGCTCCCTGGTCGCCAGGGGTTACATTGCGATGACCCTCGGGCATCAAGCTCACGAGAGCTTTCCGCCGACCCTCACCAATCTGCTTCCACCAATCGGCGCCCTCGACATAAGGCCCATCGATGTGATCAAAAGGCTGACGTGCGAGACGAGCCGCAACAGTCGGAGCATAACTGCTTCTGGAAATATTCATACCGCGGCTATTCACAACAAGCGTTGAGACGTTGAGGCTGCCATTCAGCGATTCAACACCGTTATCCGGAACAACTTGACCTTGTTCCGTTTTAAAAGTATTGGAAGAAGGAATGATGAAAGTCTGATAAAAATCAGCCGGAGGGACACTTTCAAGTGTAAATATTTTTTCTCCACTTTGAATGGCCTGGATATCCGCTTCACTGAAATAAGGTTGCTGGGTGGTCGGGTTGATGCGTGAACGAAGGGCTTCTAGATCTTCCGCTGAAAAAGCGAGTCGGTTATCCATATCTGTACTTGTCCGAGTGGACGAAGTTTTGACATAAACACCACTGCCCGCGGCTGTCTCCTTAACACCATAGAAGCCTTGGTCTGAAACAATCTGTGCCACGCCTTTTGCGCCGCTCGAGGCTAGATTTCCTGCCGCTTGAAATGCGCTCATCGTCTCGGTGGCACCAGCAATTTGGCCGTAAACATGGCGGTCGTCAATAGCCGCGATCAACTGCGGAGTAATGGACCCTGATCCATACGTCGGCACCTTGACTCCCAAAGCGATCAGCTTTTTATACAACCGCTGATGCCGATGAGGTTTGGATCCATCCACAAGCTCTTTGCCCATGAGCTCAAAAGTGATCTCACTTAGAGGGATATTCGTTGCCGCAGAATGTGCTTTGAGCCAATCAATAACAGCATCTTCAAGAGAAAGCTTCCCGTCTCTTCCTACCTCAGCGGCATTGCGAGCAACTTTTGAAAAATCAAAAGTAACCGACCCTTTATAGACCAAAGCAAATGTTCGCAAAGTATCCGGAATAGGGATTATTTCTTTTGCGACCAAAATAACAGAGGTACCACGCCCTTCATTTTTTGCAGGGTTTGTGGGATCAAAATTGGCCGTATTATTGGTGCCATCCAGCCCATCATTGCTGATCATGTAGGTAGCCGTGGACTTGCCGCTCACAGGCTCAAACCTTTCACCCTGTTCAATATAATAAGATCTTGGGTCTCCAACAAAATCAGCAACATCTTTCAACCCTTCAGAGTTGACCGCTACAAACGTGACCTGAAACTGATCCGCGAGTCTTTGAAGACCTTCACGATGAATCCGTACCGCCAGCAAATCAAGAGTGTTTTTATCACCCTTTCCAATAAGACCGGACAAGTGAATCGCCAAGGCTGTTTCTTCTGTGATCTGACGCAGAGAAAATGGGATAAGATCCGCTGACTTAGGCGTTAGATTTGTAGCCAGACTATATTCGCTTGAACCAAGAGCAGGTGTTACCATCTGTCGCGCTCTTGCAATAATTTCATCAAAATCACTGGTCGTCCCAGGCTTGATAGCCGCAGGAACCACCGATCTATTCCCTGGGGTCACCTGCAATGTTGGTGATGGCTCCCTTCCATCAATGAATGGGCTGGTATAATCGTTGGATCTCAGCGGAGATAACGTTCTAGGCAAACCGCTTGGAGCATTTTCTGGAGCAAAACGCTCTGGATCTTGCTCTGGATCTTCATCCGCCAACCTCGCCGCTGCAACTGATTTATCTACCAATCCCGCGACAGCCAACGAAAGTTTTGGGTTTCCGGCTTCCTCTACAAATCTTTGGGGAATCCGGTATGCTCCCGAAAACGTTCTCTGCCCGTCTATTCCGGCAATCAGGGCTTTTCCGTTAACCGTTCGCACGGTTTTGATGGGGCGCTTCAGAGGAGATAAAAGCACTTTCTCATATTTGGCCTGGTTGGTTTCAGAATTGACGTTGGGTGTGACCACGACATACGAATACCCTTTTTCTTTCAAAAGTTTTGCCAAGTGACGCGTATGATAACCGCCGGCGATGAGGGCGGCCATTTTAGAGCTCATCCCTTTTTCCAAATTTTTGATAAAAGCAAAATCTCTTTGATCCACCGCGCGATAAAATTTTTCGAGGGCAATACGACCTTCCTCAAGGTGTTTCTCAAGAGGGATCAAGCTATCGGTCAGGCCCTCTTCCAAAAGCGAGCGATTTAAAAAAGCTTGCCATGAAACGGTAGGAAAATCAGGAGTGTTCTCAAGAAAAGCAGTGAACTCATCCGACGTCATCTGAATGCGATAGGCTGTCTCTAAAAGACTCAAATATTGGTCAACCGCACGAAGCGTATGTGCAGCCTCATGAGTGAGAAGACGCCCATAAACCACCTGCTCAAGTTTCTGGGACTGCTCAAGTAACTTCTCCATATCAAGCTTCGAAAACTTTTCCAAATAGGCCATGTAGCTCTGAAGCTTGGGTGTCGATGAAAGCGCGATATTCCGCTCTTTTGCCTGGGTAACGATTTTTTTAAGATACGCAAGCTGACCCACTCCCTTTTGCTTGGGCCCCATGGACAATTCACGGGCAACATTTCCCGCGTCTGCAGCGCCAATCTTCTCCACTAGCGAAGCAAGCTCCAACTGCGCGAGGCTAAAATCAATCTTTTTTTCTTCGGTCAAAAGGACCGAAAGCCCGACAACTTCTTTAAACTGAGAAAAGCCCACGCCTTGTTTTTGCGCCACATCGACAAGTTTTTCGGGGGAGACGGTTCTGTTGGCCGACTTTTCATAAGATAACAAGGTGTATGGGTAGTGTCTTTTTTTAAGTTTTTCAACCGCCGTACGGGAGCTAGACAAATAATCAAGAATTTTTTCCCGCTGGTTGGCCAACTCAGCGTAGGCCTTTAAACCCTCCATGTACAAATCAAGATCCTCAACCCCTATCAACTTCATCGGCTGGGAAGACGTCAGATTGAGATATTCTTCCCCGGAAATTTCGGCATCACGTAAGTAACGGCCTGCGATACGTTTCATGGAAGAAGCGCTCATCAGCTCACGCAGAGGCCCCAAAGTCACATCCCCACTTCCACCCTCGACAAAAACATCGGAGAACTGGTATCGATTCATCAGTTCTTCAAGAGTCTTGGCAAGATTCTCTTGTCCCGAAAGATTGGCATGCGCATCCTGGATCAAAATCACAAGGGGTGCCGGGCTTCCGTTTTTTAGCGGGGCCTGGTAGCTTTCTTTATATTGACTGTACTGTGTCGGGACTTGAAAAGAAGACACATCGACAAAAGAAGAGGCTTTTGAAGACACCACGGGATTGGAAATTCCTGCGAGAGTGGCGGCCTGAGCTAAGTCAGAGACTGAAAAAGTAACGAGGAGTGCGAAGCTTAAAGACTTCACGATGGAGGAGGGACAAGACTTGTTTGATAGTTTCATTAGAATCTCCAATTTAATGCAGGTTTACAATGAAAGATAGTGGAATTGTACATGAGGCTTCCTCACAAAACAAGAGCAGAAAAGTTAAAAATTTTACTTTTTTTTAAAAAATAAGATTATCTTTTTTTTAGCTTTACTAAGCGCTTTTGAGCGATGGCTAATTTTATTTTTCAAGTCTTGTGACATTTCGGCAAAAGTTTTTTTACTGCCTGACGGAACAAAAACTGGATCATACCCAAAACCATGTTCGCCCCGAGGCTCGGTGGCAATATGTCCGTGGCATTCCCCTCTCACACAAGCCACAAATTTTCCACGATCGTAGAGCGCCATACAAGAAACAAACTTCGCCTTACGCGAAATACCCGGCTTCTTAGCCAAAAGATTTAAAAGTTTTTTGTTGTTGTCCTGATAGCTGCAGTCCTCCCCCGCAAACCGTGCCGAATAAACCCCCGGCTTGCCGTTGAGTGCGTGAACCATAAGTCCCGTGTCATCCGCTAGTACAACACTTTGGGTAAAAAGAGAATAGGCTCGTGCCTTTTTGCGAGCGTTGGCTTCCAAAGTCTTGCCATCCTCCACCGCCTCAGGACAACCCGGAAACTCCGCCAGAGACCGTACGCAAATCTTGCTTGCCTTTAACAAGGCTGAGATTTCGCGTAGCTTGCCTTTATTGTGCGTGCCCAGAACAAGTTCCTTCATCCCGCTCTCCTAGATTTTGTGCCATAGCATGGGGACCTGACAAACCCCTTTTTTTGGTAGTATACGAAACGAAGGCCTCTGAAACAACAGTCAGATCATGCCGCGTTTAAACCTTCACATCCCAAAGCGGTATCTTAAGATGCTGTCTAAAATTCTCACCTTTCAGTGGCTGCATCTTCCTCTGAGAAAAATCCCCTCTCTGGCCCAAATGCTGGCGATGCTGCCTCAAGACATCGCTTGAGGCAAGATGAAGCGTGTGTTTGCCATACATGGCCGCGGCCTCATCAATGGTTTTTGAAATCTCGCGCAATCCTGTGATTTTGACAGGATCATCAAATAAATCTCTTTGGACTTCTAGCCCATACTCAAGGTCATGAAACCACACACCTGTCGCTCTGTACTTTGTCCCAGATTGAAAAAGTGAATCAAAAAGCTTGGAGACAATCTCAACCCCCTCAAGAGGCGAGTCTGTATGCCGCTTAAGCTCTGCAAAAAGACCCTGGCCTCGATAATCCTGATTTTTAAGATAGACTCCTATCCCTTTGGTGCGCAGATGGTGGCGTCTTAGCTTAATAAACGCCGACTCCATATTGCGTATCAGCTGAGCCCTTACAAAATCCCGATCGCTGGAGGCGGGTGTAAACGTCTTGGTTTTACTCAAAGACGCCTGCGCCTCTTTCTTTTCTGTAAGAATCGGATAAATAGCTTCCCCTCGCAGCTCATGCCAAAGCTCAGAGCCAATCTTACCCAAGAGTTTTCTTGCAAAAGCTTCCGGCTTTTGAACATATTCCCAAACTGTATGAACGCCGTGCTTGGCCAAAAGTGCCGTACTGGCTGGCCCAAAACCACAGACACGCTCAACGGGGACCGTCTTAAGATAATCTCCTAGTTCATACCCTCTCACGCAAGTAAACCCCGATGGCTTGCCGTCTTTAGAGCAGATCTTGGCGAGCGCTTTGGTAAGGCTAAGGCCAACGGACACGGTGATCCCCAGCTCCTTTTCAATTGTATTTTTGATATCAAAAGCAATGGCTTCGTAAGAGCTATGATAAACACGCCGCAAACCCGTAAGAGACGCAAACGCTTCATCGATGGAGTATTCTTCTACCTCAGGAGTAAAGCGTCTTAAGATCGCATAAAATCTCTGAGAAAATAAGCTATAGGACTCATAGTCGCAGGGCAAAAAAACGGCCTCTGGGCAAATTTTTTTGATCTCAGACAATCGCATGGCCCGCACCACGCCTGCGCGCTTGGCTTCATAACTAAAAGCCGCTGCGATACCTCGATCCTTTCCCACAATCACAGGCTTTCCTTTAAGGGCTGGCTTGAGAGACTGCTCTACGCTAGCAAAAAAAGCATCACAATCGACATGAATAATTGCTTTTGGAAGAGAGTGGAGACTGATCAAAGATTGACTATTTGTATTTTCGGACAACGGCGACAATGACTCCTCCGATTTTAAGCTCTTCTTTGGGTTTGATCGGGGCGTATTTCTTATTGGCGGCAACAAGACTCACTTCTTTGCCATTTTTTTCATAGTATTTCATCGTCCACTCATGATCCACTTCCGCAATCACAATATCGCGATGCTTTGGCTGCCTTCCTCGTTCTACCAAAACAAGGTCGCCCTCGTGAATGCCCGCATCGATCATCGAGTCACCCGATACTTTGATAAGAAAAGTCTGGTCGGGGTGTCTGACAAGATATTCATCAAGGCTCATGGTGTCGACAAGCTCTTCTTCCGCCGGGCTTGGCCATCCAGCTTGCACCGTGCCCAGAAGCCTGATACCCCCCAATGAAGCAAAAAGAATCTTGCCTTGCTTATCTTTTTTTAGAAAACCTTTATCAACGAGCTTGTCGACAAGCCAGAAGGCGGCGTTCTTGGATTTATACCGGAAGAGCTTGCGAAGCTCCTCAAAACTAGGCGGGCGTTTATTTTCTTGAGAAAATTGACGAATCTTCCGCGTGGCTTTATTTAAATCGATGGTTTTTGGCATGGATAATCCCTCTCATGCCGATTATATTGAACGAACGTTCAAATGTCAATCAAGCGCTCAGATAAGTCGCAAAGCTCGTCTATTTGGATCCCAAAATATCGCTCAAAGCTTCTTTAAGAACAGGGAATTTAAAAACAAAACCGTGTTTAAGAAGTTTTGCAGGCACGGCTTTTTGACCGCCCAATAACATTTCTGACATTTCACCGAGAAGCATTTTTAAAACAAACGCTGGGACCGGCGCCCAAGAAGGTCTTTGGAGGACCTTGCCAAGCTCATGGCAAAACTGACTCATCGTCACCGGATTGGGAGCGGTGGTGTTGACCGCTCCGGACAGAGACTCATTTTCTAAAGCAAATAAAATAATCCGGACCACATCCTCCCGATGGATCCAGGCAAACCACTGCTTGCCCGACCCCAGCGGCCCGCCGGCAAACATCTGAAAGGGTGTCAACATTTTTGAAAGAGCACCCCCACCCCGCTCAAGAACAACGCCGATTCTTAAACACACCGTCCTGAGCCCCAAAGCTTCCGCGGCGCGAACCTCCTTCTCCCAAGCATCGCAGGTCTCTGCCAGAAACCCGCTTCCTTTTGGATGGGTTTCGCTTACTTCGCCCTCAGACACATCGCCATAATAACCCACCGCCGATGCATTGATGAGGACTTTAGGTTTTCGATCGGACTTTGAGATCGCCTCGACAATAGCGCGGGTGGCAAGGAGGCGGCTTTGGACAATTTTATTCTTTTGGGCGGGACTCCACCGCTTCTGGGCAATCGGCTCCCCGGCCAGATTGATCACAGCGTTGACAGCTCCCATCTCCTTCGCCCACAATCCAACCGATTCCCCATCCCACGGAAGATAGTGGATCTTGGGATCCGCGCTCTTTCTTTGGCTTCGAGATAAAAGAAACACCTCGTGATCTTTTTTTCTTAACTCAGAGACAAGCTCCCCGCCAATAAACCCCGTCCCTCCGGCTATCATGATTTTCATCTTAAGTCTCCCGACTGCTCATTCCTCTTCTGCTCTTACTAGAACAACCGATACCGCCACAGACACAAATAAAATCAGCGCAATGATGGAGAGCGAAATACCAATAGGAATCTTATAGATATCCGTTATCAACATTTTCACCCCAACAAATCCCAATATCGCCGCCAAACCATAATGCAAGTAACGAAACATTTTCATCACTCCGGCCAAGGCAAAATAAAGAGACCTGAGTCCCAAGATCGCGAAAATATTGGAACTGTAAACAATAAATGGGTCCTTGGTAACCGCCAGAATTGCCGGAATCGAATCCACAGCAAAGATCACATCGGTCACCTCAACCAAAACGAGAGCCACAAAAAGGGGCGTGGCCATCTCCCGCCCGTTTTCTTTAACCCAAAACTTAGGACCCTCATAGCCATGTGCCACAGGAACAAATCGATTGAATAGTTTGAGCGCCGGGTTTTTGGCAAGATCTGAATGACCGGGTTCATGCTTGGCCATCTTGATCGCCGTTATGATGAGAAATCCACCAAATACGTAGATGATCCAGTGAAAGTTTTTTATTAAAGCCACGCCCCCCGCGATAAATCCGGCCCGCATAATAATAGCGCCGAGAATACCCCAGAAAAGGACTTCATGCTGATAACGTGGCGCTATTTTGAAAAATGCGAAGATCATCGCAAAAACAAATACGTTGTCTACGCTGAGTGATTTTTCAATCAGGTAGCCGGCCAAAAATTCCATGGCCGGTTCCTTACCCTTTACCAGATAAAGACCCCAGTTAAAAATGAGGGCTAGACCGATCCAAACAGCGCTCCAGGTAATCGCTTCTTTAAACTTTATTTCTTTGGGTGTCCGGTGAAAAATGCCTAAATCAAGAGCCAGCATGATCAAGACAAAGCCATTGAACAGGATCCAAGGCCATAAGTCGGGCGATATGCTAAAGCTCAAGTTTTTCTCCCCTCATAATTAGAATTCGGTTGTATTTCTTTCCGCTCCCGGATTCAGAACAGGAAACACCAAGCGCTCTGCCCGGATCACAACTTCACACCCTCCGACGACTGAGCGGATCATTTCTTCGGCTCTCACAAACCCTCTTTGCTCTTTGATGGAACTCAGCGACTCAAATTCCTCGTAGGTGACCCGAGCCAATACCCCAATTTTGTTATTGTATCACGCTGTACTGGCCGGGCTTTTGAAGATTGAATCGATCACCTGTTGTCTATATTGGAATATCCTCTCAACATCATTGGCCACAAACCTTCCAATAATCATGCGGCCCACAAAACCCAGCGGTGGTTTGTAATCTACTCTATCACGCATCCAAGTCCCGCCATCCTCCGGCTCAAACAGATGCCGATGGCACCAGTATCGATAGGGTCCTGATATCTGTATATCGCTAAAAGAACTGGGCTCATTCCAATCCGTGATACGGCTAGTCCATCGGACGGGCACTCCATGCACCTTGAGCTTGTAGTGGATCTCGGCACCCTCTTCCATCTTAGGCGTGTTCATAGAAAGAACTTTGAAGTTGAGGAATGGAGGTGTCAGGCGTTCCAGATTATACGCATCAGAGAAAAATTTAAAGACGCGCTCCTGATCATGTGGCACCCATTGATCAGAAGTTACGACACCCTTGTCGGCGTCGACTGTGAGCGAGCTACGTTTTAATTGTATAGATGATTTCATTATCTTTTATAAGAAATTTTAATTTTGGCTATAATAATATTTCCGAAAGATCCGTAGGTCCTCAAAACGCTCTGGAGACCTCCGCCTTAGGCCCCTTGAGCGAGAGCTTTGTATCATTATTGATCATGGTTGAGCATCCTGAAAGGATCGCCATCATCACAATAACCCCCAGAATCCTAATACTACTTGAAAGAGTACTATTATACATTTAAAAATCCTTTGATGTTTGATGCAAAAAATGATTGTATCCCAATTTGTTTTAGATCTTTCTGCTGTCATAGGCCCAATGAAGCAAGGCTTGGCGTTGACGAGGGCGACACTTTAAATCATGTGGGTAACAATTATTTTTAATTTGGCTGATGTGTCTTCGGATGGCCAACCAGCGTTTTATCTGCCAATCATCTTCTTCGGGCAACCGACGACCCATATAATATCGACAATACCATTGGAACCATCCGCGGGGATCCTCCGGATAAATCCATCCTTTTTTTCGCCATACGGACAACGGTTGGCTGGCATTGACCCCAAAATAATTCAACGATGCATCATGCTTTTCTGGGCAAAGCTTTGCTTCTGTGAACCAGTCGGCAGGAAATTCTTTTTTGCAGTCGGTCATGTATTTGCCGCCGAAGACCCCCAGCTTCAACATCCGCTTGGGAGTTAGCTCCGGCTTAAAGCGCGGATCAAAGTTCTTTCCTGGGGCCTGCGTCAATTCATAATGATAATTCTTCTGCATCTTGTCGGTTACGGCAACTATTTTGCGCAGTTTTTTCATCGATTGAGCCACCAGATCGCCAAATTAAGATAAGTTGCGAAACTTACCCAGAGAAGATAGGGCGTCAAAAAAATTCCTGTCCACCGATCAACGCGGTAACTACGGCTCACAAAAAAAATAAGACAAACCTCTAGCGCGACAATGTCGGCAAGAGCTATTCCCGGATTGCGCAGCCCAAAAAACAAAAACGACCATACACCGTTAAGAATAAGTTGCAGGACAAAAAAGAGCTTCAATTTCTTTGTTTCCGGATTATCGCCGCTCCAAATGCGCCACCCAGCGATCGCCATAAAAATATAAAGCGTCGTCCAAACAGGGGCAAAAACCCAATCCGGAGGATTTAGCAAAGGCTTTTCAAGAGCGGCGTACCAGGACGTCCGGGATGACTCCGTGACTGCCCCGCCAAACCAGCCGACAAGAAGGCAGATAAGTACAAATACGAGTAATACGGTTATACGTTTTAGGGTTTCAAATAATCGTATCAAAATTTCCTCGAGAGCTCTGCCTTCGGCCCTTTAAGAGATAGCTTGGTGTCCTTATCTATCATTGTGGAGCAGCCTGACAGGAGTATAGATAAAATTAAAGCCCATAAAATAAGGCTCATTTTCTCTCTTCTGTAAAATTCGTAGCTGCTATTTACCGCCAATGTGTTTGAGCGTTTCGCCCGTGTCTGCATCAATAAATACAAACAAATCACCACCCTTAACGCCCTGCGCTTTTGGCGCAAAATAAACGGATTTATATTCTTTATCTTTCAGCTCTGGGTACTTTTTTTCGGGCGTAGTCGGCATGGCAGCATCCCATTTCTGGGTAGCTTCATTATAAGTAGATTCTCCATTACGCGTTAGATGCTTTTTAATGAAATTATTGCCTTCATTATAAATTATATTCATTTCTTTGGTCTTGTAACCAAGTTCTTGAGCTTTTTTGACAGCGATCTGAATTATTTTTTCTTTTGTTAATTTATCGGTCTGAGAAAAGGCCACTGAAGATGCAAAGCACAAAACAATAAGAAGTAGCAACGAGAATAATCTATTAGACATCATTTCTCCTTTTTGCCGGTCTGACTAACGAAGCCTAACGCTTCCTCTGCGGACGGCGTCCAACATGAAATTTCATTTATAGAAAATAACATGTAGTTGTTATTTAAACCGGTTATATAACATAGGGGTCAGGTCTTTACATTTAACAATCGTTTAATTCGGCCGCTGTCGCAATAACCACTCAGGCGATCTTCCTCTAAAAATCGCTTATTCATCAGCGAAATAGCCGCCTGACTTAAAATTTTTGTTCCTTCGAGCTCCCTGGCAATCTCCATCAAGGATAAGGGGGTGTGGGTTTTAAGATAATGAACCAGAAATTTTTTTTGCCGGGCCGGATCCGCTGTCATGCGGCCGATTTGCTGCTTAATAAAAGAAATATCGGACGGCTTTTGAAGTCGTCTTAGATTGGAAATCGAGGGATCCTTTTTCCTAGGTAAAAATTTCTCTTTCATCTCTTCAATAAACGTATCCGACCCCAAAAGGCAGCCGCCCTGACACGCCCGACTGGGATCCCAGGGTCTAGAATACCCCTCCAAGGTAAATTGATGAAACAATGTTAAATCTTTAAACTGAGAAAGAATAAAACTTGTGTCCATAAAAGCGAAGGTCTTGCGCTTTTTATAAAACTGCCCATAACTAGACCATGGGTAGCTTTCCGGTGACTTGGCAAGACCGGCTTTGACAGGATTTACATGGATGTAGCGGGACAGCTCGAGGGAATAGCTGTCGTGGTCAACCAATATCGCCTTGTAGCGTCCCTGAAAAAGCGGCCCCACTCGCTTGCGTCGGCGGTTGAAGGTCTGCGTGTAAAGCCCATTAAGCTCACGCATGATCTTCGAGAGATTTGGCTTTGGAGTTTGTAAATACAAATTGACCCTCCCCCTGAATTAAACCACCCGTAAGTAGAGTCCCGGGTTTTGTTGTTGGTATTTTTTCATGAATTCTTCAGGGGTTAGGTTGTCCAAAGAATCATGAGGTCTTAACGTATTGTACTCGATCCGCCAGTTTTCAATAACCTCCTTTGCTTCGTTTAAATCCAGGAAGTAGTTCTCATTCAAGCAGCCATCCCTGAATTTGCCGTTGAAAGACCTCACCCTTTTTCTTTTACGCCGTCTAAACTTTTTGATTTCTGACTTCGATGCTGTTTTACGGGGCTTTCTAACTAAAATACTTCGATCAGACGCCTGGCCTCGTCCATTCTTGATAAAGAAACGGGCAATGTATCCCCAATGCTCACATTAGATTGAGCTTTGTTTGTCCCTTCCGCTGATGACGAAACAAGAATTGCCTGAATAGAATTTTCATATTCCAATATAAATTGCCCCTGCCTATTTTGCCCGACAACCTTCATGCTATAAGGTTGGCCATATTTAAAAAACTGGTGATTTGGAAATTTTTTTTCGAAGAACAACTTCCTGGATAAAACTACTCGCCTACGAGTTGCATCCAAGTCTTTTATGACAAAACCATATCTACCATCAAGCGCCAGCAGGTCGCCTACCTTGGTCACAAAGAACAAATTCGTTAATTCACCTTTTGGAATCACACACTCAAATTCGGCTGGCTTGCCATCTAATTTGATAATTGCCCCCCAATTTTCTACTTTGGATACATTGCCCGTAACAAACTCCCCAATCTTAAAATGTTCTTGAAACATCACCAAGGGGTTCGGCAGGGTGCGTTTTCTACTTGCCCATATCATGCTTCGGCTTGAATCCAGGTGTAACAAGCGCACACGGACTTCGCTGCCAGGTGGAGTCAAGCGCCGAAGATCGGGGACATAATTCCAATCTGCTTCTGATATCAAAACAACCCCAGAAATATTATCCTCAAATACTAAATTAAACGCTCCCCGATTCACATTCGATACTTTGCCAACCACCTCGGCATTTTTATGTTTTTCATAAAACTGCTCCACAGGATTAGGAAGCGCTTCCTTTCGACTTAAAAAGATAGATTGGTTTTCTAAATCAATTTTTATAATTTTGACTTTAACCACCTGATCGATTTCAAATTTTAAATTATCAATTACCCCTTCCATCCAATCCAAATTATTCTTAAAAATCACGCCCTCAACCCCCACCTCCAACTCACAATAAAGTCTTCTTTCTTGAATTCCGCAAACCCTTACGTCAACGATATCGCCCACGGTATATTTTGTTGCCACCAATTGCCATGGCTCAGGTCTATTTTTTATTACCATCTTTAAACTTTTATAGCGCGGGTCGAATCCAACGGAGCTCACTTGAATATTTTGTCCAATAGAATATTGCGCTTTTAGATCCCTCGAGCGACTGTAACTGGCGTTACCGTATGATACAAAGCCCTTCATGCCATCATCTAATCGCATGACCAGACCTGAATCAATAATCGATTCAATATGTGCAGAAATTGATGCATCCGAAGAATACTTTTTTTCGATTCTGTCAATCGGGTCAGTTTCAGTTCCCACATTTGAAAGGATGATATTTGACACATCCTGGCAGTCTAGAACCCGCAATCTCAACTCATCTTCATTATGAAAATACAGCTCGGGCTTTGGCATAGTTGATTTACTTAGCTGATTAACTGGAATTTTAACGGTCATCCCACCTACGTCCACTTCAACGCCTGCGCTATTCACCCTCGTAATAAGTGCTTCGACTTGCTCGCCCTTATCCTTGGCCTGTTGAAGCGATTCCTTGGTTTCGTTCAGTAATCCCTCATAGTCCAATTTAAATAACGCAACTACGACAGGAATGTCTTTGGAGTAGTTCTTTTTGAAGAGAATTTCGTGGTAATTCTTATTTACATGCAACGCTTTCCTGATATCTTCCAATAACTCGGATTGCCAATCCCCACGTGCAAAAAAATAAAAAGTTTCAATTCCGTTTAAAGTTAAATATTTTATTCTTTGTAGATACGCAGTCATTCCAAACTCCTGGAATGTTTCACGCTTTGAAACAAGAATTATCCCGAGCTTGATATGTTTTTCAGCAAACTTTAGTTGGCTTTTTTCGTCTTTGCGTCTTACGGACAAACTATGCATAAACTTAAAAAATTTCTCGGATTCTTGCACGTGAACTTCGGTTGTCAGATTAGGGAAGATTGCTTGCCCAAAATCTTTATATTCTTTAAGCAGCACTGTCCCGAGATATCCAGCTTCGTCAATTTCATTTACCTGAAGGTAAAGCGTTCTCAACCCTTCTTTTGCATCTAAAGCTGGCTTAAGATAACTATCATCAAAATATCGAATACCTTCCTTTTCATTGTTTTTAAGTAGGGCCTGTCGAATAACGCTTAAATCTATTGCTTGGGAAATATTAGGACGCAGATACGGCTTAACTTCTCGGAGCAGTGCAAAATTAACGTAACTAACGGTTGCCTTGACCAAGTTTTCTGTATTGTCCCTCGAAAACTTCATCCGAATTATTGGGGTCTTGTTGTCCAATAACGCCTTGATATTGTCTTCATCAGCAACTTCAACTTTTACACCAGGCAGTATCAGATCCTTGTAATCCTTGTTGATGAATTTTGTAAAAAGATTTAGACTGCCCTCAATTTTATTTTTAACACTTGATTTTCTGAAATATTTTCCGCAACCGCCCAATAAGCCACATAAATCGCCCCAAATCTTTTTAATAGTGTCGTAATACTTGAAGCATGCCCAGATAGAAAGCGCCCAGACAGGGATAATAGTTAGGGTTAATCCATAACCCTTAAAAATAAACATTAGACTGATCCTTCGGAGAACTTCTCATGACAAATGGGATCGCTACAAACAAATTTATAACTTTTATCTTGCGCGGAGAAAATCGCCAGCAGATTGGAATCGTCGAGTATAGAAGAACAATAGACGCACTTAAGATCCCTTCCTAAAAACCGATCATAGACATCGATAGCTATTAGCGCCTTCTTCAGATCTTCGTCAAGCAGGGCCCCAATTATTCGTTTATCCATTCTTTCTCCACCCATGAGGTGTCGCCAACTGTATCCCAGTTGTATCCGAAGCCAAATTTTGACTTACAAATACCTTAACTTTACCTTTGATATCAATCACTTGCGTCATCTTACCCCCCAGATTTTGTGCATCTGAGGGATCACGCGCACATCAAAAAGCTCTTTTTTAGCTTCAGCGAAAAATTGGTTTTCGATGAGTTTGAGTGAAGTAGTATTAATTCCAAAGGGGTCGCTCAAGGGTTGAAAAATAAAAGGGAGCTTGGCGTTTACGTTTTTGACCAGACGGATGCATTCCTTAATTTCGCCCAAAGCGGTCGTGGGAGTCACCACAATTTTGACAAACACTTCTTTTTCAATCGCGATTCTTAAAAATTCTTCGTGCTCGCGCGTAAAGTCACGATCCCCTGTGCTCGACGACGGCTTCAGATCCATCGCGATGATGTCGCACCAGCGGATCACCTCTTTAAGCTGTCCTGGCAAAGTACCGTTGCTTTCAAGATAAGTCGTGATCCCCCTCTCCTTCAGTCTCGGCAGAAGATTGCAAAGAAAAGGGGTATAAAAAAAAGGTTCTCCCCCGGTCAGAGACACCGAGTGATGAGCGCCCTTTTCTTTTTCAAAATTGTCAACCTCCGCCAGCACCTGATCCAGCGAATACACCGAAAAGTTTTCAGCCTTCATTTTTTCCAGCTCATCGCAATACCCGCAGTGCATATTGCAACGCCCAAAGCGGACAAAAATCTGCTTCACTCCCAAGTACGGCCCTTCCCCCTGAATCGAGGAAAAAATCTCGGAAATCTCGGTCTCTGTCGCCCGATCCATAATTTTATTTTTCATAACTGGCACACGCGTCCGGCGTCTCCCAAACGGTTACTTTTGAAATTCGGGCACTGGTCGACTTGACTCGAAGTCTTAGCTCCTCATAAATCAAGCGGGCAATATTTTCCGTGGAAGAGTTGACCCCCGTATTTTTAAATCGCGGATGTTCATTGAGCGAAGTCAGATGAAGAGTCGACAACACCTCTCGTAGAGCCGGTTTTACCATTTCAAAATCCATTACCACCCCCATCGAGTCCAGCGCCTGAGCCTCGGCTTTGACCGCGACTTTCCAGTTGTGTCCGTGACGATGCTCCCAGCTGCCATCATAAAGCTTCAAAGCGTGGGCCGCAGAAAACTCATCCTCGATCACTATTTCATACATACAGATTCCTCGACTCGCTACCGCTCGCTCGGAATGACACTAGTTTCAAAATAATCCCCCACCTTCGCCACCGACTGAATCGACTGACCCAAAAATCTCTCTCCCAACGCACGAAACGGCTCCGGCTCATCCGAAACATAAAAACGAAGCTGGGTAGACTTTTTTTCGTCTGAACTCAAAAGCTTCATTTGCGCCAACAAACGTTTCGCCTCTCGCGAGGTTTCTTCCGCAGAGTTCACCAGACGTACGTGCTCACCCATGATTTTCCCAATCACGCCAGCAAGCAAAGGGTAGTGAGTGCAACCCAAAATCAGCGTATCAATATCGAAAGTCTTCAGCCCCTCCAGATAGGTACGTGCCACCTCCGAAATAATCTCACCCTCCACCCACCCCTCTTCCGCAAAAGGGACAAAGAGAGGACAGGCTTCGCTATACACCTTAAGCTTCGGATCCAGTTTTTTTAGAGAAGCTTCGTAGGCCCCACTGCCAATCGTGGCTTTGGTTCCAATCACCCCCACGCGTCCGTTACGGGTAGTCGCCAACGCCGCCCGCACGCCCGGCTCAATCACGCCAATAATCGGCATCGAAAAATTTTCCTTCATCGCCTCTAACCCAAGCGAAGAAGCCGTGTTGCAAGCCACGATCACAAGTTTCACGTCAAAATTTTTTAAAAAGCGGATATTGTCTAGTGAAAAACGTGTAATCGTCTCTTTAGATTTAGTTCCGTAAGGTACATGCGCCGTGTCTCCAAAATAAACCACATCCTCGGCAGGCAGATCACGCCGCACTTCCCTTAAGACTGTAAGTCCGCCGATCCCAGAGTCAAAAATGCCGATCGGTGAGCGCGCTTCCGTCATGATTGGACAAATCCTTTTGTTTTTTCGTACTGTTGTCTGTATTCCAAAATTCCGTTGGCAATCGCCTCGGCCAGCCGGCGCCGGTAATGAGGGCTTCTTAGCTTATTTTCATCCTGATGATTGGTCCCATAGCCCATCTCAATCAAGACTGCCGGACACTCTGTGTTTTTTAAAACATAAAAATTGGCGGACTTGATCCTCTGCCCTTCCACCAGAACTGAGCGACCCACGCGATCGCTGATCCAGCGAGCCAGAAGTGCGGATTCCGCACGATTCTTGGCTTCTTTGAGAAGCCAGAGAATTGTTTTTAGGTTGTTGTCCACAAACCTTTCAGGAACCCCGTGAAGTTCTTGGGGTGGGCCTTGCGTGCGCCCCGAAGTCTCCGAAAGAGTGTACACTTCAAATCCCTTCAGCTCTTGACTTGGAGAGGCATTGGCATGAATACTGACAAAAAGATCCGCCTTTTTTTTGTTGGCAATTTTTGAGCGATTGGGCAAAGGAATAAAAACATCCGTATCCCGCGTCATCACCACTCGAAGCCCCTTACTAAGAAGCTCTTTTTGGACTCGGGTGGCCACGTCCAAAGTCAGCTCTTTTTCAAGAAGACCGGAGGGATAGATTGCCCCTGAGTCTTTCCCACCATGACCGGCATCAATGACAATCTGTCGGATCGCCAAAGAAGGTGGTGGCGCCTGCACCGGCATCGGCCGGCTTCCCAGCCAGAAACTTGTCAAAAGAATAAGCAGCATTGTGTTTTCCTATTTACTTTCTCCGTATTTTGCCCTAAGAAATCAGGGTTGTCATGTATAATGTTGCCCATGCGTTACGACCCTTTTCAACAACAAGCCATGGCCGCCATCGACGCCGAAAAATCGGTGCTCGTTTCCGCGCCCACAGGCTCGGGCAAGACCGTCATCGCCGAGTACGCCATCGACAAAGCGCTTTCCCGGAACGAACGCGTCATCTACACCGCCCCCATCAAAGCCCTCTCCAATCAAAAATACCGCGACTTTTCTTTGCGCTACTCCGACCAAGTGGGCCTTTTGACCGGCGACGTTTCCTTAAACCCCGACGCCCCCATTGTCATCATGACCACTGAGATTTATCGCAATCAGCTTTTTGAAAACGCAGCACGCCTTAAAAACACTTCTTGGGTCATCTTTGATGAAGTGCATTATCTGGACGACCCTGAACGGGGCACGGTCTGGGAGGAAGCGATTATGTTCACACCAGAATCAGTACGCCTTGTCGCACTCTCAGCCACTGCTCCCAACATTGAAGAGTTGGCCGCATGGATTCGAAGTATTCTCAACCACGAGATCGCGGTGATTATCGAGACACACCGCCCCGTCCCCCTGGTCAACTTTTTCCAATGTCAGGGAGCTATTTTTGCGGATACCCACTCACTCAAGAAACACGGCTACCTGGACCGGGAAACTTGGCCCTCCGACTTTGGACGCGGAAATCGTTTTGATCATCGCAAACGCTTCCAGCGGGGCTCTTACCACAAGCTTTTGCGCGCCAAACCCAGCCGAGCAGATGATCTCACCCGCCATCTCGAATATAAAAAGCAGCTCCCCTGCCTTTATTTTGGCTTTGGCCGAAAACGCGTGGAAGAGCTGGCCTGGGACCACGAGAAATTTGATTTTTTAAATCCCTCCGAGAAAATAGAAATTGAAAAACGTTTTGATGAGCTCTGTGTCAAATTTGACCTGACTCAAGAGTCCAGCGCCATCGATATGAAGCGCCTGATTCTACGCGGCGTTGCCTTTCATCACGCCGGCCTTCTGCCCACACTCAAAGAAGTGGTCGAGCAGCTCTTTACCTCCAAACTCATCAAGCTTATTTTTACGACGGAGACTTTTGCCATCGGGATCAACATGCCTGCCAAAACAGTCGTGTTTGATGAAATGAAAAAGTTTTACGGCACGCATTTTGGATTTTTAAGAACACGGGATTATTTCCAGATGGCGGGTCGAGCCGGGCGCCGCGGCATGGACGCGGAAGGTTATGTTTATTGCCGAGTCAACCCTCATCAGATCCCCCTCTCTTCCCTGTTAAAAATTGTTTACGGCAAGCCCGAGCCCATTGAAAGCCAGCTCAACTCCTGCTACGCGACTCTTTTAAACCTCTACGCCGAGTTTGGTTCAAAGCTGATGGAGATCTACCCGCGCTCGTTTCATTATTTTCAGTCCAATCGCAAAGACCGCCTCAAAGGCGCCGCGCTGATCGAAAGAAAGCTTGCCCTCCTAAAAGAACTAGGCCACTTGGGGGATGAAAAGTTAACAGCCAAGGGAGAATTTGCCTCTTGGATGTACGGGTATGAACTGCTTCTATCGGAAATGCTGGAGGATGGCTCTCTGGAAACTTTGGATGAGGTCAAGCTATCGGTTCTTTTATGCGCGCTTGTTTTTGAGCCCCGCAAAAATCAGGAACCCAAAAAACTTCCGCCCCATCTGGAGGTCGTGGAAAAGCGAGCGTTTAAAAGCCTTCGTGTGGTTCACGCCAAAGAAATCGCGCAAAAAGTCTATCCGCAGACCAAGCTCCCCTATTTTAATCTATCCAAAGCGCTGGAAGCCTGGATGGCCGGATGCAAGTTTCAAGACCTTCTGGAGCTAACGGATGTGGATGAGGGGGAAATCATCCGCTATTTTCGGATGGTGATCCAGCTTCTGCGCCAGCTAAAACAAGCGCCTCAAGTCAGCGATCGTCTTCGGCAAGTCGCCAAAACCGCGCAAGCCAAAATCAACCGAGACCTCGTCGACGCCGAAAAACAACTCAGAAATATGTAAATCAGCGCCATTCCGAGCGACCTCGCCGGATGGCGGGGAAGTCGAGGAATCTGACTATTTTACTAGCTTTTGTAATTCCCCACTTTCGTACAGCTCGTGCACGATATCACAGCCCCCCACTAGCTTCCCATCGACAAACACCTGGGGAAACGTCGGCCACTGAGAATATTCCGGAAGCATCATCCGAATATCCGGATTGGAAAGAATATCGACCGATTCAAAAGGGACATTCATCCGCCCAAAAAGATCCATCACTCTTTTTGAAAATCCACACATCGGCGCTCCGGGAGCACCCTTCACAAACATCACCACTTTGGAGGAGTGAATTGCTTTTTCTATTTTCTCTATCGTTGGATTGGACATACTTTTCCTTTCTTTTGAAAGCTTATTTAAAACCACATTCTACTCCAAAACAGATGCTTTTGATATACTATCGCTACCGATGAAAACAGCGCACACCAAGATAACTTTTTTATTTATTCTTCTGTTAGCCCCCGCAGCCCTAGCTACGGAAAACACAGATCCTTTTGCCCGTCGCTTGGGCCGAAGTCTAGAAGTCAATCAATCCCTGCGCAACCAGTATCAGTCGGAATACATCCAAGCAAAAACAGAGCTGCAGATCCACTCAACCCCCGCCTTGCTCCGAAAAATAAAAGACATTGAAGATAAAATCAAGGTGCTTGAAAATGACTCGGAAGCACTCCAGTCCTTCCTGCCTCCAGGCCGACAAGCTCAAGGCTTTCTGGTCGACATGATCACACAAAAAACCAATGCGGAGAGGCTAAAACAGTCCGAAAAAGCGGTCGATTTACTTCGAGAAACAAGCCAGCGCCAAAACTCTCGGATTGGCACCGCTCATGCCGAGCCCATTTACCGCCTCCACGAGCGGGCTCTTGCCCTTGTCGCCGACAAGGAATTTGACCGAGCACTTTCAATTTATGAGGACATTGTCCTAAGAAACCCGGAAGATGATGAGGCTTACATCATTATGGGGCACACCTACCTTTTGACGGGCCGTTACGAGAAAGCAGAGAGGGCTTTTCACAATGCGGCCAGCATTGACCCCGCCAACATCCAAGAAATCACCCCTTTTTATGAGAACTTGGCTCTGCAAAATCCAAACGATGACAAAGCATTTGCGGATTTGGGTTATGCTTATCTGATCATCGGAGATTTTCTCAAAGCGCAGTCTGCCTTCAAAGAATCTTTGGCAATCAATCCTGCCAACCCTTCGGCGCAAGCCGGCGCCTTTCATACTCAGCGTTTAATGAAAAACGTCTAACCCTCTTCTTGGGGAAAGCGGCGGCTGGCTTTTTTTTCGGAATGCCTCTTTTTATCATCGAGCATTTTTTGTTTGGCTCGGCGAGAGCGGCGGCGCTTCTGACGCCTGATTTTTTCTTGTGCGGACCGAAGTTTGGATTCTGCGCCCCTTTGAAGCATCTCGATCCTGTCCACTAGCATCCGCTTGGCAAGGTAGCGATTGAGCGCTTGAGATCTTTCCTGTTGGCATTTGACTTCAAGACCTGTAGGCTCATGACGCAGCCAAACACAGCTGGAAACTTTATTGACGTTCTGCCCTCCGGCACCCCCGGAGCGAACAAACTTTTCAGAAAAATCAGAATCTTTTAATCCTAGACTCTCCATCTTGGACCGAAGCGCTTGGTTCTTCTCGGCGGAAACAGGATAAAGCACAGGGGTCTACTTTACGGAAGGATGGGCACAGAAGATTTTCTTTCGATAATAGCGAAGCTCTTGAATAGATTCTCGGATATCGTCCAAAACACGGTGAGTTTGTTTTTTCTCGCGAGGCATTTTAAAATCCTCCGGGTACCAGCGCTTAACAAGCTCTTTAACAGAGCTGACATCCACCACCCGGTAATGAAGATAAGCCTCCAGCTTTGGCATGTACTTCACCAAAAACCGCCGATCCTGCCAGATAGTATTTCCACACAGGGGTGATGAGCGGGGCGGGCAATGCGCCTTCACAAAGCCAAGAATGATCTCCTCCGCTTTTTTAAGTCGCGTTTTAGAAGCCCTGCATTCTGCCGTCAATCCGGACTTTTTATGGTGAAAGCGGCTCCAAGCTTCCATGCCATCCAGGATTTTATCGCTGTGCTTGATCGCGATGACAGGGCTTTCGGCGAGAATATTGAGATCATTGTCGGTGATGATAGCGGCTATTTCTAAAATCACACATTTTTTGGGATCCAGACCTGTCATCTCAAGGTCGACCCATACCAAACAGGTGCTTTTTTTAGCTTTGCTTGGCACGCTCAACTCTTTCGACAGTGTCTTTTTCGACCCATATAGAAGCCTTGCCGGATCGAGTGCTCAGCTGTACTTTGTACTGCGTTTCATTTTCTAGCACAATAGACCCTTTAACGATCCCGCCGGATTTCAGATAGATCAGATCCGGGGGCGGCGTGTACTCAATGGGCACTTCCACCGTCTTTGGCGCGGAATCATTCTCCTTGCCCTGTGAAATAATCTTTTCCAGATAATCTTCGGAGGAAACAGGGTTTTGGAGAGCATCCACCTTACCCTTGAGCTTTTCTTGTAAGCCACCAAATTGATCAAAAAAAGACTTTTCAAGCTGAAGCGTGGTTTCCAAAGCCCCCCGAACTCCGGAAGATACTTTTTCCTTAAAGTTAAGCCGTACCGCCAAAAGAATGAAGCCTATCACTAAAAATATCGATAAAATCTGGCCTACTTTTTTAGCTTTCTTAAGCCAGATTTGACTGTACTGCGTGACCTGTCCACGGCCATTTCGCTTGGAAATATAAAGCGCTTTATCCGCGTTTTCCAAAAGCTCCTCAAGGCTTCGCCCATCGGATGGATAAGAAGCAACACCCGCAGAGAAACTCATGAGCAGTTGGTTTCCTCGCAGGTTGCAAGGCCTGTTTTTGATATTTTCCAAAAGCCGATTGCCCAGCTGACTGGCCTCATGCGAATCAGACGCGTGAAGCACAATCAAAAGCTCATCTCCCCCGAAACGAAAAAAAGTAGCCGGCTTGGCCACCATGTCCAAGCGAATTGAGCTTGAAAAATACTTAAGCACCTCATCCCCCAAAAGGTGTCCGTATTTATCGTTAAAGGTTTTAAAAAAATCAATATCAATCAAGATGATTGAAAATGCCTTCTTGGAGTTTTCATAGTTGGAAATAAGCGCCTTGATAGTCTGATTGAGCGATTCGCGGGTATTAAACCCCGTCAAAAAATCACTACCAAACTCTGAATTTTCGGGCATCATGCTAATTTTTTCTCCAGAGCCTCAATACGGCTTTTAAGCATATCATTTTCGGTTTTGAGTTCTTTGACAGCGTTGATTAAAATAAAAGTTAACGGGCTACTACTGAAATCGTAGAATTCCGTCTCTTCTTCATCTTCTGGATTAAATTTTGCCCTATGAGTGCTGAGAGTGTAAGGCATGAAGTCTTTAACATCCTGGGCAATAACACTAATACCTTTCTCCCCCTTAGGGGTATCCCCTTTTCCATTCAATTGGTAGCTCACCGGATTAATTTTCTGAACAATCGAAAGCCCATCAGTAAAGGGCTGGATGTTTTCCTTAAGGCGCCTATCAGAAATAATGTCCCAAGTGCTATCCGTAGATTTTCCTGCTGAATCTGCACCCACATGGAGCATTCTTTGTGGATTGGTAGTGCCAATTCCCACACGAGTCTGCCCAGTAACAGCATCCGTTCCAATTCTCATCCTCTCTGCGGCAGCAACCATAGTAAGGCTGTTCGTATAAAATGCAATACGCTGATTATTTGTACCTCTTGAGGCAATGAACAGATTTCCCTTTCCAGCGGTAATATTTGCAAATGTGGCTAAGGTGGTAATAGCCACGTTTCCAGGAGCATCGGCACCCATGATTGCCGCGGACATATTTTCAGAGTATGAATCTAAGGCCATTGAAAATGGCTGGGTTCCGCCAGCTCCGTTTTGCTGAGAAGATATTAAGACGCGAGAAGACCCATTACCACCAACAACATTCGCATTAGCACCTAAATTGGCTAGCCTCAAATCCGCTCGAAGATCAACGTTTCGCTCAATATCGAGTGCCGTATCCACCGTCGGCGCGGAAACAAAGGGAGTCGCGTTAGCCCCGATCAATTTCAAATCACCATCCGCATCCAAAATCATTGGCGTTCTTGTAACAGCATTGTCTGTTAACTGAAACTCAAGCGCTGCAGTCCTGGTAGCATCCGCCGCTGTCGTCCACACCGACTGAATGCGGGCCATATCTCGATTGGTCCCGGCCGTGGTTGTTTCTCCTGAGAAAAGAAGTCCTGTGCCAAAATTAGCGGCCACCGCTCCTACATTGAGCGTATGAGACAATTTCAACACATCCGTCACCGTCGCAACAGCATCATCATCCACAGCATCAATTTTTGCCGAAGGTGTATCGGTCCCAACCCCCAAATCCCCCAGATGGTTCAGCGCCATCCCTGGCCAAGCATTAAGACCTGCGGTATAGACGTCCGACGTCCTAAATAAAAGCGTGCTCCCCGTCAGCGCGTCATCATTTTCCTGCATCCAGATCCCGCCTTTGGGTCGGGCTGGATTATTGACAACGGTGGACCAAAAAATACCCGGCGTGTAACGCCCCACCCCGTAAGTGGTGATCAGGTTGAGCCCCGCTCTTGTCAAAGCATTGGTGTAATCTGTAATTACATTGGTATTGTCTTCTTCTTGGATAAACATTTCCCGATAATTGCCGTAAGGCGAGGGGTAATAAGTAGAAAGATTCACATCTTCCGCGAGAGTTGCGCTGGCCATCAAGAAAAGAGGGGCAGCAAAAAATAATATTTTATAAAAAAATTTCATTCCACCTCCTCTTTTTTGCCCTAAGACTTCTGACTGACAATTATAAAAAATGATTATACCAAAATAGACCATTCTGTGGCAGTCGAAAAACGAAAAACTGCCTCCATCTTTTTAGGCTCGTCATACCCATACGAAACCCAGGCAAAATCAACCCCCGCATTTTGCGCCGCCTCGGCATCCACCAGACTGTCCCCCACATACACGGTACGATCCACCCCCACACCCAATCGCTCCATCGCATGATAAATTCCTGAGGGGTCTGGCTTTGGAGGAAATCCCGCGTGCATCCCCACGAGCACCTCAAAATATTCCGCAAGCCCCAACTCCGACAAAATCTGCTGAGTGATATCCTGCGGTTTATTCGTGATAATCCCCTTTTTGGTGTTCACCAAAGAACCGCGAAGAGCCTCGAGGACACCCGGAAATGGGCGAGTTTCCCGGACAGGATTTTCACGATATTTTTTTTTAAATAATTCAACAGCCGCCTCCAACCGCAAAGCGTCATCCCCAAAACCTGGAGCCAATTCCTTCAAGAGCTCGTGAACTCCAAGCCCGATCGCTTCCCTTACCTGTAAAACCGACCGCACCTCATGCCCAAAATCCACCAAGACCTGATTGGCATGATAGGCAATATCTCCCACCGTATCCACCAGCGTCCCATCAAAATCAAATAAAATCAGCTCGTATTTTTTCATCCCGCCCATTCGTACCAGTATTTAAAGTTCATGGAATGGGCGGGATTCATCGGCTCTCAAAGAACTAATTTGACGCCTTCGATGCGGCGCAGCGCCTGATCAATCAACCGCATTAGCTCCAAGGAGTGGATCAAAACATCTGCATTAAATGTGACATATTTTCCCTGGACCGAATGCCGCCCCTTTTCAAAACGAACCCGGATATTTACTTCCAAAAAAACTTTTTCAATAGCGCTTTGAATTCCTTCATGGTCTTCAGCGATGATTTTGTAGTGGCAGAGAACAGGAAAGCGAATGTTTTCGGCTTGAAAAGAATCCATTTTCTAGGAGGGTTGCTTGGTTCCCAACGCAAACTTTTTAATCCCAACCTTGCGGGCTTCATCCAGCACATACACCGCACGACCCAGCATCGCCTTATCATCTCCGTTCAAAAGAATGGTCGGATCGCCCTCCTTTTTCTTCAACTCCTGAAGGCGTTTGGGAAGCTCGGCGGGATAAATCATTTTTTTATTGATAAAAATATCCCCCTTTTCGTTGACGGTGATCACGGTAAATTTTTTATCCCCCGCTTCTTGACGAGTGCCTGTTGAGGCTTGAGGCAACTGAACTTTTACGCCTTGATTTTTAACCATCGAAAGCGACACCATAACAAAGGTCGCTAAAAGAAAAAATACGATATCGATCAGCGGGATGATTTCAATGCGAGCGCGACGCTTGGAGATGGGGGAACCTAATCTCATCTCTGATCTACTCGGATTTCAAAAGCAGTTCAAGCTGAGTCGCGGCATCCTCAATCTCATGACGCGCCTCTTCCACCTTCGAATTGAGAAAATTAAAAGGAATGAGCGCCATGATCGCGATCCCCAAGCCAAATGCGGTCCCAATCAACGCCTCGGCAATACCGCCGGTAATCACCGTGGGCGCCTCAAGCTCCTTGGCCCCCAAGAGACCAAACGCATGAATCATCCCCGTGACTGTCGCTAAAAGACCCAAAAGCGGCGCCAGCGTAATCACCGTGTCCAGCACAAAAAGTCCTTGGTTAAACCGTTTCAGCTCAATATTAGCCGCTTTCAAAAGTGCGCTTGAAAGTGACTTGTCGCGGTTTTTAAGTCCATAGGTCAGCACCGCTGCGACGTGATCACGGCTGGTCTCCCCCATCTCTATTGCCGAGCGTATGTCCTTGCGCTCAACCGCCGCCAGTATATTTTCAACAGAGGCCGGCTCCCGCCTTCGGTACATGACAAAAATAAAAAAGAGTCTTTCTAAAATAACTGCCAGTGATACCACCGAAGCAAAAAAAAGCGGCCACATGATGGGTCCGCCCTTTTGAAATAAATAAAACATCAATCCTCCTCTATCCTGTTTAACTTTTCCAAATCAGCGCAATATTTTTGAACACTTCAATCCCCACCGGATAAGTGTAAACCATCAAAACAATGCTCACCGGCACAAGCACCCATCGCATGACAAAATTTCTCAAATCATCATTTTGGATTCTTATGGGAAAGTAAGTGCATGCCGCCAAAAGAGCCATGGTAACGCAAAGCCAGATAAACGGGTGCGAAAAAAAGTTTTTCACTAATGATGACTTACTGCTGAGGAAAATTGGCCATGAGAGTGTCCATGGACGGCATCGCCAATTTTTGAAATCCCGGAGGCACTTCAAAAAGACTGGGTGACTGAGGTTTGGAAGAAACATTTTTAAAATCAACTGTCCAGCTTCCGTTGACCGCCTGTGTCCTCACCGGTAACTGATCCGCGCTGACCCACTGATACACTGAATCCCTCTGGCCCGAAGACTCAAAAGTGATCTTAAACTTATCCGCTTTGATCGCATTGACCACCTCCGACCCCATGGGAACTCGTTCAATCTCGCCGGGCATTTCTCGAGAAGTCTGCATGACCATCTGAAGATCCAGAGGCTGCTCCAGATACATCCCCTCGGATGGCATCAGCATCCACATTACCTTAAGATCCTGGCGGACAATCATGGTCCCTTGAGGCGTTTCCATGCGACTCTTTTTCCCATCGGCCGAGGAATACATCTTCATCGCCACACTCCCCTCACGAGAAGTAGTCACGACATCTGCCGAAAATTCACCTGCGGAAAACGCTTGTACGGAGGAAGAAAAAAAGCACAACAATACACTAAAAATTAAAGCATTAATTCGCACGTTTTTTTCCTTTACGGTTAGGACTAGCTCCGGGACCCCCCTTAGGTCCTTTAGGATTTTCCCAATTGGTTCCAGGGCCTCCGCGACGACCCGGAGGATTGTTATCGCGATCAAGACGACGATCCATTTTACGATCTACTTTGTGTTCCATTTTCTCGTGAATGACCCTCTTTTCACGACGACTAACCTTCCCATCATCATTTATATCCGCTCGGTCTTTCAATGCCGCTTTCTTCTCTTCACGGTCTACTTTTCCATCATCATTGGTATCAATCTGATCCTTTTTCTCTTTCCACCGGGCCTTAATCTCTTCTGCCTTCGCTTTCTCGGCATCATCCACCACCCCATCCCGATTCTGATCGGCTCGCTCATATTGGCGCCAAGGCTTGGCCTTCCACTTTCCCTCCTCAGTGGCATCCCCGGCGTGAACAGTCAAAGTTATTGATGTTAGGCCTAAAAAAATAAGTCCCGCTATCATCAACCAAGCTGTCTGCTTTTTCATGAAAAATCTCCTGTGTGCCTTCAGTTTAACCGCCAAATCTTTACTGGTCAAGACAAGCTCCCCTTAATTTCTCCCTTAATTTCGTCGGGAAGGATTTTCTTTACTTCGCTTTGCTTCAAATACACCTTCCCCCCATCCAAATCGATCCAAAAACCATCACCCTCTTTCTTGACAATAGTGATCCCGCGAAGACTCTGCCCGTTATTGAGCAAAACCGTGTACAAAGGCTCATGATTATTTTTATCGCGTGGGCGCTTAAATAGGCTTGAAAATTTTTTCTCAAGTCTATTGTCTTTTTTCTTTTCTTTCTTGTCCGTAGTTTTAGTCTCACCCAAAAGTCTTGATTTTGCTTTTTCATATTTGGAGCTGATGGTTTTTCCCTTTTTGGCAGCTTCCAAATCAGTTTGCTTTCCCTGCTTCATCTTAATTCCAAGATCCTCCTCATCTTGCCCGCCCCAGACAAGAGCTCCTGCCATAACCCCTTGCAAAATAAGAGCCGTCCAAAAAATTTTCTTAATCACCGGCAAACCCTCTTTTTTTTCTGTGAAGAAATTTTAGCGGACGCTTGCGCCCATTGGGCCACCGCCTGCGGATCCTCCAGCACTTCCTGAGGAACTTCCCAATAACTCATTGAAATTTTTTTGCCCTTAGCGCCCTTGTACGAAAAAGGCTTACTTCCAAAAACTTTGAATTCCGCCTGGTTGGAGGAGTCCACCTTAAAATACAAAACCTCGTCCGCAATAATTCCAAAAATGACCCCGTTTAAATAAAGCCCATACCCTCCAAACATCGCTCTGGCTCTTACCTCAGGCAACAAAGAAAGCGCATCACCCAGAACGTAGTCAACATAGGAGGATGTTTTCATTCGTGCATTTTAACTCACTGTGTAATCCGCCTCAATCTCAAACTTTCTTTTATCTGGATCCAAAATCTGAACCCTGGGGACTTTCATTAAGGCGGCATAGGAAAAAAGGAGGCCAATGACATACTTTGGGTCTTCTTTTAAGAGATCCGCCATATCTTGCTTTGTGGTTTTTGTTCCAAAATCCAACCAATAACTTCGATTTTCCTTATCGCTTAGATGCACAAGAACTTTCATACTCTCCTCCTGGTTTTTTTAGCCACCGAAGTCTGGCATAAAAGCATATGGAATTCAACGCTCTAACTTAAATAATTTCAACTTGTTATGAAAAATAATATAAGGATTAAAAAGTCTCTAGTTTAAGTTTGAATAAAAATGGTAGGAAAAAATAGCTTGGATTAAAAATAAAAAACCGCCTGACCTTGTGAGTCAGGCGGTAAATAGAATGCTGGCAACGTCCTACTCTCCCAGAGAGTTGCCCCTCAAGTACCATCGGCGCTGAAGAGCTTAACTTCCGTATTCGGAATGGGAACGGGTGTGGCCTCTTCGCTAATATCACCAGCAAGATTTGCGCAGATAATCTTGTCCGCCGT
>CAZCDB010000005.1:0-2403 GCA_964497635.1 uncultured Planctomycetia bacterium
GGAAATTTAGGACAATAACGTCACGGAGGATGATCCTATGGCTAAAATTGCGTTGCCGAGTTTTAAAAAGGAAACGAAGCGTTCAAGCGGTGTTTCTTCAGAGGATCAACAGCAGCAGATTGAGAAGTTGGCGTATCAGTTTTTTGTCGAGCGTGGTTATCAGCATGGGTTTGATGCCGAGGACTGGGCAAGAGCTGAGCAGGCCATTCTAGGCAAAAAAAAGTAAGTTATTTTTAACCCCCCACAAAATATGACCGAGCCTTGGCAGTGGATTTTTTTAAGGCTCGGCATCGTCTCCCTAATGGCCGCAATAGGTGCTCTGTCGGCTATCAGTTTTAAAAAAGTAAGCCACCAAAAACTCTGCCTTCTTATTTCCTTTGCGGCCGGCGCTTTGCTTGCGGTGGCGCTTTTGGATCTGTGGCCGGAGACGGTCGAGGCGATCGGGGCTTTTAAGGCCCTGCTTAGTTTTTCGACTGGCTACCTTCTTTTTTGGATGATCACTCGCTACGTGTTTCATGTGTGCCCTGCCTGTTCAGCCACTCACACCGAAATCAATTTTAAGGGAATTAGTAAGTCGATGGTGGTGGCGTTATCTGTCCACAGCTTCATGGACGGGCTGGCTATTTATAGTGGTTTTTTAAATGGGCCGAAGGCCGGAGTCTTTGTCCTATTGGCGGTGGCTTTTCATAAGTTTCCTGAAGGGTTGGCGCTGACTCTTGTCAATCTGGGGTCGGGGATGAGCCGGCTCCGTGCTTTTTGGCTGACCGTGGGCCTTGAGACAGCGACGACATTTGCCGGAGGTGTCGCGGGCTTCTTTTTGTTTTCTCAAGGCTCTGTCCACTGGACCGGCTTTGTTTTGGGGCATGTGGGAGGAGGATTTATTTTCTTGGTCATCCACGCGCTTTTAAGCGAAGTCATCAAACACCATCCGCGTAACACGATCTTGGCCGCCCTGGCCGGAGCCATTTCGATTGGGGTGGTGGGGATGCTCTTGGGGGCGTTTTGATGTAGATAGGTGTGATGGGGATTTTTTGAAATACTCAAGGGTTGTGATATAGTGTGGGACTTAAAATCTTACTTCGGCCGAGGGCGAGCGGACCTTCTCGTGAGAGGCGAGATAAATTACCTTTTAATTTTGTTCTTTTCTTGATTTTTCCAATAAATGGGCCTGTAGCTCATCTGGTAGAGCGCCTCAATGGCATTGAGGAGGTAAGCGGTTCGATCCCGCTCAGGTCCACCATTTTTTTTGCCGAAGTGGCGGAACTGGCATACGCGTCGGTCTCAAAAACCGATCCCTTCACAGGGTTGTGGGTTCGACTCCCACCTTCGGTACATTTCTGTTAAAATCCTTGCATGAACCTTCACCGCTACAATTACACCATTATCGGATTTATTTTGGGGCTGGGAGCTCCTGCGGGAGCTTTTTTGCTTCGCGTGTTTTTAACCCCACCATTTAGCCTTGCTTGGGTGGTCCGGGAGTGGCAGGCCTATTCTTTTTTCTACCTTTATATTGGGGTGACGACGCCGATCGTATTTACGTTTTTTGGGCGGACGGTCGGGGTTTGGTTGGACAAGTTTGATGAACAGAAGCAGTCGCTGGATGAGGTGAATACGTTTCTTAAAGAGCAGTCCATCATGGATGAGCTCACCGGTTTTTATAACCGTCGTCACATCCTCACTGAAATTGAAAAAGAGCTTGAGCGTGCCAAGCGGTACAACCACACCCTCGTAGGCATCATGATCGATGTCGATGACTTTAAAAAATACAATGATAAGTATGGTCATCTTTTTGGAGATACGGTGCTCAAGGAGGTTGCCAAGATATTTGATCGTTGCATTCGCACCATTGACGTATTGGGTCGGTACGGAGGAGATGAGTTTATTATCCTGCTTCCAGAAGCCAATCTTGAGACAGGGTTTATTGTGGCCAATCGTATCCGTGAGACGGTGGCCAAGCAGGAGTTTAAAGTCAAAAAACGCGGGATTCATGTGACGGTCAGCCTCGGCGTTCATTTTTTTGACAATTTGACGGAGGTGGACAAAAATATTTTTATCGAAACAATCGATCGAGCTCTTTTTCAGGCCAAAGAAGGCGGGAAAAATCGAGCGGTTTCTTCGGATCTCGCCTCTAAAAAATCCCCCAAAGACAAGCGTTAATATTTAAGGTAGAATGACCCCCGTGAAAACAGAAACCTTATACCCATTTCCCGAGATTGAAGCGCGCTGGCAGAAAACTTGGCTTAGCGAAAAAACTTTTTCCACGCCGGAGCCCGATCCTAAAACCCCCCAAAAAAAGCTCTACGTGCTAGATATGTTCCCTTATCCTTCCGGCGCGGGGCTTCATGTGGGGCATCCGGAAGGGTATACCGCCACAGATATCTATTGCCGTTTTATGAGAATGCG
>CAZCDB010000005.1:2503-40911 GCA_964497635.1 uncultured Planctomycetia bacterium
GGCAATCATCCGGTGGTGCGTCGGCCCATGCGGCAGTGGATGCTAAAGATTACGGCTTACGCGGACAGGCTTTTGGAAGACTTGGATTTGGTTCAGTGGCCGGACTCGATCAAAGAAATGCAGAGAAACTGGATCGGCCGTAGCGAAGGCGCGCAAGTGGATTTTGAAGTTTTGACCCCGGAAGGCAAATCCAAAAAAGTCACGGTGTTTACCACGCGGCCGGATACACTTTTTGGCGCGACCTATCTTGTGCTTTCTCCAGAGCACGCATTAGTGCCTGGGATCACATCAGCCGAGCAGAAAAAATCAGTGGAAGCTTATCAAAAACAAGCCACTTCTAAAAGTGAACTTGAACGCACGGAACTGGCCAAAGATAAGACTGGGGTTTTTACCGGAGCTTTTGCGGTCAATCCTGTGAACGGCGAAAAAATTCCTGTGTGGGTGGCGGATTATGTTTTGGCTACTTACGGCACGGGGGCCATCATGGCAGTGCCGGCTCATGATGCGCGCGACTGGGCTTTTGCCAAAAAATATGATTTAAAAATAGTCGAAGTTGTTTCCGGCGGGGACGTTGCGAGCGAAGCTTACACGGGTGATGGAAAGCTTGTGAGCAGTGGGATGATTTCAGGGTTGGACGTCGCGCAGGCTAAAGAAAAAATAACCACTTGGTTGGAAGAGAAGTCTCTGGGTAAAAAAACAGTCAACTACAAGCTGCGCGACTGGCTTTTTTCGCGTCAACGTTATTGGGGGGAACCCATTCCTCTGGTGCATTGCAAGGCTTGCGGGATTGTCGCTTTGGATGAAAAAAGCTTGCCTCTGACTTTGCCCGATACTAAAGATTTTAAGCCTAGCGGCGATGCCGAGCCCCCTTTGGCTAAAATAAAAGAATGGGTGAACACTGGTTGTCCCAAATGCGGTGAGCCTGCTCTTCGCGAAACCAACACCATGCCTCAGTGGGCCGGTTCCTGCTGGTATTATCTTCGGTACTTGGATCCCAAAAACTCCAAACAGCTTTGTGATCCCGCCAAAGAAAAATACTGGCTTCCCGTGGACCTTTATGTGGGAGGGGCGGAGCACGCGGTGCTTCATCTTCTATACTCACGTTTTTGGCACAAAGTTCTTTATGATTTAAAACAAGTCTCGGAGCCTGAGCCTTTTAAAAAACTGGTCAATCAGGGAATGATTTTGGGGGAAGACGGTCAGAAAATGTCCAAGTCCCGTGGCAATGTCGTCAACCCGGATCAAGTGGTGCAGGATTTTGGGGCGGACAGCCTCCGGCTTTATGAGATGTTTATGGGTCCACTCACCCAGATGAAATCCTGGTCCATGAAAGGGGTGGAGGGGGTTTACCGATTTTTGGGGAGGGTGTGGCGACTTTATACGGATCGTGAAGGTCGCTTGGACGGCTGTGTTCAAGAAGTGGAAGCCAATGCAAATATTAAGCGACAGCTTCACCGAACTATTAAAAAAGTAACCGAGGACATCGAATCTCTTTCATTTAACACGGCGATTTCGGCGCTGATGATTTTCTCCAACGAGCTCGCTAAAGAAGAGGTCCGGCCTCGCTCGGTGATGAGGGATTTTGCCCTGATTCTTTCTCCTTTTGCACCACACTTAGCGGAGGAGCTTTGGGGGATGCTTGGGAATCCCAAAAGCTTGGCGTATCAAGCTTGGCCGGCTTATGATCCCGCATTCATTGAAGAGGACACTCTGGAGATTCCCATCATGGTCAACGGCAAAGTAAAATCCAAGATCACCATCCCCGCCGCGATGGTGGAAGAAGAGGTAGAAAAGCTTGTGCTCAAGGACGAAAAAGTCGCCGCCGCGATTGCCGGCAAAGCTATTTCCCAAAAAAGATACGTCCCCAAAAAAATCTATACACTCGCGGTGTTTTGAAAAAAAGAGTCGCTGATTTTTTTCTGCGTCGCCCGCTTTTTTACGGCGCTATTTTCTTCGGTGTGACGCTTGTATCCATCCACAGCTTATCGCCTGAAACAATTCACCGGATTCCCGCAGATAGCGTCTACTGGCTTGCCAAAGAAAATCCAAAAAACGTAAAGGTTGATGGCCGCATTGTCTCTGAGATAAAAGAATTTGAAGCTTTTTACGGCGGAAGCTACAGCACTTTTCTGATCCAATGCCAAAGCGCGACATTTGAATCGGGGAGACCAATCCCGCTTTCTGGAAAGGTAAAAGTTTCTGCGGCTTATTCATTAAAAAATCTTCGGTTGGGGGATAGGATCCGTGTTTCAGGGCGCTTGTCCTTGCCTCGTCCACAGCGCAATCCGGGTGGTTTTGATGCCAGAAAATACTGGGCTCATCAAGGGGTTTGGGCGCTTGTTTCTTTGGGAAAAGAAGACCGGCTAGAGTTTTTAGAGAGGCCCAAAGGCTTTGTCTGGGATCGGTGGATCGCTGAGCTTCGTGGGTATTTATCAAAGCAATTATCTTTTGGGTTTGATCGTGATCAGGGAGCTTTTTTACAAGCCCTGCTTTTGGGTGAGCGTGGGGACATGTCCGAAGAAACAAAGGATTTATTTGCCAAGACGGGAACCGTACATCTTTTAGCGGTGAGTGGTTTTAATGTGGGTTTTGTGTGCGCGGTTTTACTTTTTTTTCTGGCGCCGTTTCGGTTGCACACGACGATCAAGTGGTTGCTGGTGCTAGCGGGAGTGTGGTTTTACTGTGTGCTGGTGGGGTGGCAGGCTCCGCTGGTGCGCGCGACGGTGATGGCCACAGTTTTTATTGGAGCTAAAATTTTAGGACGCAAGTCAGACCTCTTAAATTCACTAGGTCTGGCTGCCATCCTTCTTTTGGCGGTCAATCCCAGTGACTTATGGGATGTGGGTTTCCAGCTTTCTTTTGCGGCAGTTTTGGGGATGGCTCTTTTTATGAAGGTTTTTGTCCAGGAGTTGCCCGCGTTTGAAAGTCGCCTAAAAAATCCCATGGAGCTTATTTTGCGGTATTTTCGTGAGCTTTTTTGGGTCTCTTTTGTGGCGACGATAGCGACTTTGCCGATTACCGTGCAAAACTTTTATCAGGTGACGCCCTTATCGCTTGCGGCCAACCTGATCGCGGTACCTCTATCCTTTGCTTTATTTTTTTTGGGTTTTGTGTTTTTGATGACGTTTTGGTGGGTGCCCAAAAGCCTGGCGATACTTCCTTGGGCGCTCAAAGGGCTCATGGCGTTTTTTGTGAAGACGCTGGAAGCGGTTGCATCGCTTCCTTTTAGCGTTGTCACGGTGGGGAAGCTTGACCGGCCCCTGTTGCTTCTTTTGACGGTGGGACTTTTTTATTTTTTATCTGAGAAAAAAATTCGTTCGGCATGGTTTCGGGCTTTCATCGTTGTTTTGTTTGCGGCGGGTATTTTTTTCATTCAGGAAGCGTTAAGACATCAAGATCGCTCGTTTAGGATGACGATGTTGGATGTGGGTCAGGGGGACGCGATTTATTTTGAGTTTCCTGGTGGAGGCAATCTTTTGCTGGATGCGGGTAAGGGGGAGCCGCAGGATGAGGGTCGCCGAACAATCACTCCTTTTTTAAAATCAAAAGGAGTCCGCTGTTTGGACACGGTGGTGATCAGCCATCCGCAGGCGGATCATATCGGAGGGATGAAAACGTTGCTGGGGGAATTTAAGGTCGGCCGTATCATGGACGCAAAAAAGTTTTATGATTCCGGAATTTACGATGATCTTAAACGGGATATTTTTCATCGGGAAATTCCTTACCAGAAGATCAGAAAGGGTTCGAGGATTTTAGCGGATAAGGAAGTTGAGATCCAGGTTTTGAGCCCTGATGTGGAACAAAGTCTCGAAGGCAATATCAACGACGAGAGTCTTGTTTTAAAAATTATTTATGGAAAAAATTCTTTTCTTCTGACCGGGGATATCCAGACTTCTGCGATGGCGCGCCTTTTGGAGAGCGGGGATGACTTGAGATCGGATGTGCTTAAAGTCCCCCATCACGGGGCGCGTGTGGATGAAATGGGTAGGGAATTTTTAAACCAGGTTTGGCCGAAGGTCAGTCTGATCAGCGCGGGCGAGAATAATATTTTTCATCATCCACGACCAGAGACGCTTGAGGCGCTCTCAGAAATTTCAGACAATCAGATTTATCGCACCGATCAAAGCGGAGCGATCACGGTGACCTCCGATGGGAATCGTTTGAACGTTGAGCCCTTCATTGCTAGCAGACTGTTAATCGAAAAAAAATCTTAAAAATAATGTGACCGGAAATCGACCCCTTGTCGTCCTGTAGGGTAGGAAGATAAAAAAAGGGGGATGCGATGATGGAAGTCGAGGTAGTGGATATCCGTAGGTCGAGTGGCGAGGGGAAGCTCAAAGCGTTTGCCAATGTGAAGTTTGGCGGTGCGCTGATTGTGAAGGGCTTCTCGGTGATGGACGGGGTCAATGGGACTTTTGTGAAGCCTCCCAGCAAGCCCTTGAAAGATGGACGCTGGTTTGAGAATGTCGCGCTTGAAGAATTTCTTAAGCGTGAGGTCGAGAGCAAGGTGCTCGAGGCCTATGACCGTGAAGTGGATGGAGTGATCGCTTAAGGCGCTTTCCATGGAAACCACATCAAAACTGCTGGGAAGTCTCGGGGAAAATATCGCGTTTAGCTATCTTAGGCAAAGAGGTTATCAGGTTCTTCTTCGGAATTTTGAGAATCCTTTGGGTGAGATTGACTTGATCGCTCGGGAGGGCGAGTTTCTTGTTTTTATCGAAGTGAAGACAAGAAGCTCCAGATGGATGGGCGAGCCTTCCGAAGCCATTACGCATCAGAAGCGACGCCAGCTGGTTCGCGTGGCTCAGTCTTATCTGAAGCGATACGCTTTAACTGATATCCCTTGCCGTTTTGATGTGGTTTCCATTTTATTGGAGCCTTTTGGAATCCCTGAAATCGACTTGATTCAAAACGCTTTTGGCGAGTGTGGGCTGTGTTAGCCAAAGTTTTTTCAAGTGCTGTGGTGGGGATTGAAGCCCATGGCGTTGAAGTGGAGGTCGATATTGCCAACGGCTTACCTTCGTTTAATATCGTGGGCTTGCCGGATACCGCTTGCCGCGAAAGTCAGGACCGGGTGCGAGCCGCGATAAAAAACAGCGGCTTTTCTTTTCCTTCCAAAAGAATTACGGTAAACCTGGCCCCAGCAGATCTTAAAAAGGAGGGGTCTGCTTACGATCTTGCGATTGCCATTGGTGTCTTGGTGGCCAACGAGACGGTTTCTCAGGAGTCAGTGTGCAATAAGATTTTTTGTGGAGAGCTTTCGCTGGACGGAAAAGTGCGTGGCGTCACAGGGATCTTACCCAGAGCCGCCGCGATCTTAGCGGAAAAAAATAAAAAAGATTTTTTTATTTCTCCCTTCAATGCCAAGGAGGCGCTCTGTATTAGCGGGATCCGTGTTTATGCGGTTGAGAATCTCTTGCAGTTGGTCCAGTTTTTAAAAAGGGAGGTCGTGCTTGAGCCTTCGACTGAAGTGGTAGAGACTTGTGGCGAGCTCAATACTTCGGAGCAAGACTTTCTTGATTTCTCCGATATCAAGGGCCAGCTTCACGCTAAAAGAGGTCTTGAGATCGCGGCCGCGGGGGGACACAACTTATTAATGATTGGCCCCCCGGGGGCGGGCAAGACCATGCTTGCCAAGCGCATCCCGGGAATCTTATCCAGCATCACTTTTGAAGAGGCCGTGGAAACAACCAAGATTCACAGCGTGGCCGGACTGCTTTCTCAAAAATCCGCGCTTTTATCCGAGCGGCCGTTTCGGGATCCGCATCATACAATCTCCAATGTCGCGATGGTGGGTGGGGGTTCTCATCCTAAACCGGGAGAGGTAAGCCTTGCGCATCGAGGGGTTTTATTTTTGGATGAGATGGGTGAATTTAAGCGCAATGTTCTTGAAGTCTTAAGACAGCCTCTGGAAGAGGGCAAGATTACGATCTCAAGAGCGGCTTTTACCTATACGTTTCCCGCTCGGTTTATGTTGGTCGCCGCGATGAATCCCTGCCCCTGTGGAAATCTGACGGATCCTAGGAAAGATTGCAATTGCACGCCTCTGCAAATCAAAACGTACATGTCTCGGATGTCAGGGCCCTTGCTGGACCGTATGGATATCCAGCTGGAGGTGCCTTGTCTGAAAGTAGGAGAGATCACCGAAAAGACTCAGTCGGAAAGCTCTTGTGTTATTCGAGAAAGAGTAGAGCGTGCAAGAGGTTTGCAGCGGGCTCGCTACGCAAACGAGAAAATATCCTCCAATGCGGAGATGGGGTCCAAACAGCTGGAGAGGCACTGTCCGCTATCCACAGCCGGCGAAGAGCTCTTGAAGAAGGCAATCCAGACCTTTGGTTTTTCGGCCCGCGCGTATCACAAATCGATCAAGGTGGCTCGCACGATCGCGGATCTGGAGGGATCCAAAAAGATCAAGGAGAGCCATCTATCCGAGGCGATTCACTACCGGACCCTGGATAGAAACAGGTCTTAAATTTGATTAAAAATCAAATTAGTATTGACAAATTGCACTATTTAGGGCATCTTTTATTTCTGCGATATTTTAATCCATAGAGGCTACAAGAGAGCCAGTTTTTAAAACAAGGGTATAATCATGAAGAAAAATATTGTCTTAATGTTTGTGGGTGCGTCCATTCTTTTTTTACCTACCATGGGATCGGCTGGTTGGCAGCCTTTGTCGGGTAGCCTTCCTGAAGGCTCTCTCCGGTGGGTGGGTGTCGATCCAAGCGCCCCTCATATTCTTTATGTGGCTTCTGACAGATATCTATTTCGTAGCGAGGATAATGGTTCTTCTTGGAGTCAGGTATTTATGCTGCGTGGTGCCAACCACTGGATTCAAACGGTGTGGATTGATCCTTCCGATAGCAGAAAAGTTTATGTTGGGAGTAGCGCCGGGATCTGGAAGTCTGAGAATGGCTCTAAAACATGGAAATATTTTTTTCGAGGTCTTGGTGGGGATTCTAAAAATATCTACTCTATCACCGCTTCCAATGCTTCGGGGGGAGACCTCTGGCTGGGTACGGCTTCAGGTATTTTATCGATCGACCCGGACTCGGGCAGCGCTTACAAAATCCCTGATTCACCCAACCGTCTGATTTACTCACTTCTTGATGAAGAAAATGAATCTGGCAGGAGGTTGTGGGCTTTGGCTCCCGATGGAATTTATGAGAGCCAAGATGCGGGGGCACATTGGAAAAAAACAGCCTCCGAACATCCACAGGATCTGGGAGAAAATAATTTACGGCTAGAGCGGGGCGGATCAGAGGAGATGGACCCAATCCAATTCTCAGCCGCTTCCATGACTTATCACAAGGCCTCCGAAAAAGTGCTGTCTTCTCAATCGATTGGACTTGGCAGGCCCTTTCGCTCTTTAACCCAAGCACGAAATTTGATTTACGCTGCGGGGGATCGAGGTGTGTTTGAATGGGACCCAAAATCAGAGTCGTTTAAAGATATATCTCAAGGGCTTCCATCCATCAAGGCCGCCATGGTTTCTTATGATCCGCAGGGCGACAGACTTTTGGTGGCGACAAAGGCGGGAGTTTTTGAATTTTCTTTTTCCACGCCAACAGAAGGCATGACAAGCATCCCTATTACCTCCTCCGAAGTTCAAGGGGTTTTAAGACAATTTAAAAACGAGCCATCAATTTCCGAGATACAAAATGCTGCTGTTGAATATGCCGAAGTGCATCCGCGCAAAATTCAAGAATGGCGCAAGGCGGCCGCTAGAAGCGCTTGGCTTCCCAGTATTTCTTTCAATAAAAAAAGAAGCGACAACCAAACAATCGATATTGATCGCGGCGGGACGGCAGATGCAGATCGATTTATCCAAGGCCCGGAAGAGTTTCAAGACGATTGGGCCATCAATATGAGCTGGAATCTCTCAGAGCTTGTATGGAATAACGATCAAACATCGATCGATGTTCGTTCGAAACTGATGGCAGAGTTACGAGACGACATTGTTAGCGAGGTGACCCATCTTTTTTATCAAAGACGCCGACTTCAGGCAGAGTTTATTTTAAATCCCCCCAAAAATACAAAAACCCTCGTGGAGAAGAGCATCCAGTTTGAGGAATTAACTGCTTCAATTGATGGTCTGACAGGGGGCTATCTTTCTGGTAGATTGGCAGACTCTAACTCTTTGGACCCCATATCTAGATAGTCGTATAACTCAGTATTACAATATATAGAAGTTGTTACTATTAGAAATAAATAGTAATTTTTGATTAAATAGATTGACATTGATCGGCGCCTCAGGTATATTTTTGGAGATATCAGGAGGTGAGTTATCAACGCCCAGAATGATGATAAAGTTTTGACGGTCAATGAACTTGCTCGCTACTTGCGGATGAAGCCCGTCACAATTTATAAACATGCCTCCAAAGGAAAGCTCCCCGGTTTTAAGATTGGATCTCACTGGCGTTTCAAAAAAGGCACGATTAACACCTGGATCAAGTCCCAAGAATCCCCAAATTCTAACGCTATTACGGTGGGGGCTTAAGCGATGGCTTCGGGGCTTAAGCTCATGGTGGTGGACAATGAGATTGATATCTGCAATTTCATCAAATCTTTTTTTGGGATCCGTGGGTATGACGTTGCTACCGCTCTCAATGGTGATGAGGCGCTCCAAAGGCTTGCCGAAGCAAAAGTAGATCTAGTTATTTTGGACGTCACGATGAGGCGCGACCGCGAAGGGCTTGAATACCTGCCTCAGATCAAAGAAAAGTATCCTGATGTGAAAGTGATCATGGTCACGGGCGTGGAAGACACGGACACCATCGAGGAAGCCCGCCGCCTGGGAGCGGATGATTACATCACCAAGCCACTGGTTTTGGAGTACCTCGAAACAACTGTTTTTCAAAAAATTCGATCTCTGGGCGCCTCCCAGAATCCTGCCTAGTCCTATGTACAGCCGCGTCGACTACCAAGAAGCACTCCTAAACGCCTCCAAGGGAATGATTCGTGTCAAGGATCCAATCACACTCCTTCGCATGATCACGCGTTTTATTGACCGACAGATCGGAGTGACTCATGTAGCGGTTCTTTTGTACGAAAAAAAACGCGACTCCTACGTCTTGATTGACAGCAAGGGTGAGGGGGGAGCCAAAATTCCTGTGGGCTATGTCCGCATCCTTAAAAACAATCCCTTGGTTAGTTTCTTTCTTTCTCCCAACAATGGCGCTTTTGCCCGTCGGGAAGCGCTGATTTACAGTGAATTGGGTCACTTGCAAAATTTTGAGACCTTGGTCAATAAAAAAGAAGGCCGGGCAATTCATTATGATGAAATTAAGAAACACATGGATTTTTTGCGTGCCTCTGTTTGTGTCCCTAGTTTTTATAAGCATGAACTCATCGCCATCCTGATTTTGGGGGACAAGCTTTCCGGAGAGCCTTATTATGAGCCTGAAATCAGCTTGTTTGTGACCTTGGCCAACGACGTGGCGATGGCGGTAAAAAACGCAGAACTCATTCAAGATTTAAAATCATCCTATGATAAAGAACACCGTCTTCTTATTCACACCTCCATTGCTTTGGCGACGGCTATTGACGCAAGAGACCGCTATACGCATGGCCACTCCGAGAGAGTCTCTCATTACAGTCTTGTGATTGCCAAGCAGTTGATTGATTCGGGAAAGATCGAGTATGACCGAGACTTTATGGAGACGGTTCAGTTGTCGGCGCTGCTGCATGACGTCGGAAAAATCGGAATCAAAGATCAGATTTTAAATAAACCTGCTTCATTGACAGCCGAAGAATTTGAAGTGATGAAAACTCATGTGACCATCGGCAGCAATATCATGAAGCCTGTGATGGGGCTGACGCATCTGGCGGATGGAGTGCTTTATCATCACGAGCGTTTTGACGGCCGAGGTTATCCCAATGGACTGAAGGGCAAAGATATCCCGTTGATTGGTCGTATTGTCAATGTGGCGGATTCCTACGATACCATCACGACCGCGCGCTCTTATAAAGAAGCGATGCCGGCGGCACAAGCGTTTGAAGAGTTGCGGCGTTGTGCAGGATCCCAATTTGACCCTGAAATCGTCGAAGCGTTTGATCAAGCCTACCGAGCGGGAAAGATTTCAAAGCGGGAGTACACCAGCCTTGATTTTACCCGCCTGCATTAATTAGCAGTCTGCTGAAAAAGCCCCATCTGCGTCGTTGCTCGCCTCGACTCCTCCTGCGACGTAGCTACCGCTACGCCTCGTCGGGCCATCGGCTCGCGCCTGGAGAAGACGGGGCTATCCTCTGCCCCGACTGACGTGCAGTGATCAGCGGATCGCTGCCTAGCATCTGGGGCTTTTTGAGCAGACTGAGGATTTTTAAGAAAACTGCTAATTATCCGCACTCAATAGACCTCATCTGATATAATTCACCACTTATGATTCATGAATTGTTCGATAAACTTCATCATTTAGATCAGTTGATTGCCTGGGCCGGAATTGTGGGGCTAACTCTCATTGTTTTTTGTGAGACGGGGCTTTTGGTTGGTTTTTTTCTTCCTGGAGACTCCCTTTTGGTGATGGCGGGATTTATTGCTTCTCAAGGGACGCTTGATTTCTGGACGCTAGGGTGTTGGTTGAGCGTCGCGGCTATTTTGGGAGATAGCACCGGGTACGCGATTGGTCATTATGTGGGTCCCAAAATTTTTAAAAAAAACGATTCCTTTTTTTTCAAAAAAGATCACTTGGAGCGCACCCACCAATTTTTTGAAAAGCATGGGAGTAAGACCATTGTTTTGGCTCGATTTGTTCCCATTGTCCGGACATTTGCTCCCACGGTAGCGGGAGTGGGGCGTATGCCTTATCGTCAGTTTGTAATCTTTAATATTTTGGGAGGCTTATTTTGGGTGTGGGGAATGACAGGGGTGGGTTATTTTTTAGGCAACTCGGTGCCCGGAATTGAAAAGAAGATTCATTGGGTGATTTTGGGGGTTATTGCTGTTTCTTTTCTGCCCGTTGTTATTGAGGGGTGGAATGCTTGGAAAAAAAGTAAAATAGTGAGATAATGCAAAAAATTAACTGGAGGATGTTATGAAAAAAAGTTTGAGTTTTATTTTAACGAGTTTATTTTTAGTGGGTGTTACCTCAATCGCTTCGGCCGAAATAGGGAACACGCCGTCTGCGACAACGGATAAGACGGCTTTAGATCAGAACAGCCAAAAATTAGCGGCCCAGCGCAAAGTAAAAGAAGCTCTGGCCAAAAAGTCCCCAGATGAGATTCGCGCATTCACTGAGCAGGTGGAAAGAGACAAAGCTATTTTCCAAGAAAAGTATCTTGCGGTTCCCGTGGGAGAGCGTGAAAAGATGGCCCGTGAATTTTCGGATAAAATCCGGGCTGGTCGTGCAGCGGTGGAGCGTGAGCTTCAGAAGATGGAACCGGACCCTAAGGAAAAGGTGCTCCGCGATTTTCAAGAGAAGCTAAAAGAGGACCGCAAGCAGTTGGCGGATAAGCTTAAAATGATGAAAGTGGGTCCCAAGGAACAGCGGATGGCTGAGTACGATAAAAAAATTGAGGCTGAAAGAAAAGCCTTGATTGAAAAAATGGATAAGCTGCCTTTGGACAAGCGCGAGCAGATGTATAAGGCTTTTAAGGAAGCTCAGGATAAAAAAGTGAAGGCCTTTTACGGCGTTTAACTTGCTGGCAGACTGCCGTTGCTAACGTGAGAATTACTTGTTTGGACCTAGAGGGAGTTTTGGTTCCGGAGATCTGGATTGAAGTTTCCAAGAAAACCGGGGTCAAGGAACTTTCGTTAACCACACGCGATATTCCCGATTACGATGTGTTGATGCGAAAAAGAATAGACATCCTGAATCAGCGCCGCATCCGCTTGGCGCTGATTCAGGAAGTGATTTCAAGTATCAAGCCGCTTCCCGGCGCCAAATCCTTCCTGGATCGCTTGCGCTCTCAAGAGCAGGTTTTGATTCTTTCGGACACCTTCCTTCAGTTTGCCATGCCTCTCATGAAGCGCTTGGGATACCCGACTTTATTTTGCAATGAGCTGATCGTGGATAAAAAAGGGTTCATCTCAGGTTATAATTTGCGCCAAAAAAATGGCAAAGAAAAAGCGGTCAAGGCGTTGCAGTCTGCAGGTTTTGAAGTCCGCGCCGCCGGCGATTCTTACAATGATATCTCAATGCTTCAGGCTGCAAATCGTGGGATTTTTTTTAGAGCCCCGGAAACAATTCTGAAGCGATACAAAAACCTCCGCTGTCTTAAGACCTACCCTGACCTTTTTAGGTTTTTAACGCGCGCTTGATCTCAATAGTTTCTTGGAATATCAATGGGCTTCGTGCTGTTTGTAAAAAGGGTTTCTCGGATTGGGTTAAAAAAGAAGCTCCTACCATCCTGTGTTTGCAGGAGATCAAAGCCCATGAATCTCAAGTCCCCCAAGAGCTCCTTACTTTAAAAAACTACAAGACGTTTTGGAATTCTGCTCAGAGACCTGGTTACAGTGGGGTGGGGATTCTTTCGCAGTGGGAACCCTTGGCGGTACGTAAGGGTATGGGCGTCGAGCGCTTCGACTGTGAAGGGCGTATTCTGCAGGTTGATTTCAAAGAATTTACTCTACTCAACATCTATTTTCCCAATGGGGGCAGAAACGAAGAGCGTCTGGCGTTTAAGCTTGAGTTCTATGAGGAAGCGCTTCGTTATTTTTTGAGCTTGCGAAAGAAGGGAAAGAGACTGGTGATTTGTGGTGACTACAACACGGCGCATAAACCCATTGATCTAAAACATCCAAAAGAAAATGAAGATGTTTCTGGTTTTATGCCGGTGGAACGCGCTTGGCTAGACCGTCTGGTGGAAAAAGGTTTTGTGGATACATTTCGAGTCTTTAACCAAGAGCCTGATCAGTATTCCTGGTGGGATATGAGGACTCGCGCCCGTGAGCGCAATGTGGGTTGGCGGATCGATTATCATTTTATTTCAGAAGATTTGCGACCTTTTTTAAAGGGAGCTTCCATCGCTCAGGATGTCTTGGGTTCGGATCATTGCCCGGTAAAAATACAGCTTAATTTTTAGCACTATTTAGTGTTCTTTATTGATCATAATCAGGTTTAAATTCTGACTGTAACCTATTTGTAACATTTCTGAAAATAGGCTGTGATGTCTGGCAAGTACACTCTAAGGTAGTATTTTTTAAGTCATTGACAGTTGGGGTGGGTTGAAGTAATTTATCCCGATCAGTCCTTTGCGAGTTTCGTTAAAAAACACACAGCCTGCTTAGAAAGTCCAAATGGGTTTTTCAGCAGACTGTTAACAAGTGGAGATTGTTATGGCGACATTGCATGAAATCAAGCAAGTTCTAGGTTCCAACGGAAACGGATATCATCGCTCAGCCGAGAGCAAAGATGTAACCAAAATTTTTGGTTCCAATGTTTTCAACGATAAGGTCATGAAAGAGCGTCTCCCGAAAGAGACCTACAAGGCACTGCGCAAGACGATCGAGCAGGGAGCTCCCTTGACACTGGATGTGGCCAACATTGTGGCCAACACCATGAAGGACTGGGCTATCGAAAAAGGAGCCTCACACTACACGCATTGGTTTCAGCCTCTTACAGGCATTACCGCTGAAAAGCATGATTCCTTTATTGCGCCTGCCGCCGATGGTAGTGTCATCATGGAGTTTTCAGGAAAACAGCTGATCCAGGGAGAGCCGGACGCTTCTTCCTTTCCGAGCGGGGGACTGCGTGCGACTTTTGAAGCGCGTGGTTATACAGCTTGGGACTGCACTTCACCCGCCTTCTTAAAGGAAGACTCATCGGGCTGTGTTACGCTTTGCATTCCGACCGCTTTTTGTTCTTACACCGGGGAAGCGCTAGATAAGAAGACTCCGCTACTTCGCTCCATGGAAGCGGTTTCTAAGCAAGCGATTCGTGTATTGCGCGCACTCGGCAATAAAACCTCCACTCGTGTTACGGCGACCGTGGGTCCTGAGCAGGAATACTTCCTGATCGATAAAAAGTTTTACGATCAGCGCTTGGATCTGATCACTTCAGGTCGTACCCTTTTTGGCGCGCCGGCACCGAAGGGACAAGAGCTTGAAGATCAGTATTTTGGATCAATCAAGGATCGTATTTCGCGCTTCATGACAGATCTCAATCTTGAACTTTGGAAGATGGGAGTTTCTGCCAAGACGCAGCACAATGAGGTGGCCCCAGCTCAGTTTGAGCTTGCGCCTATTTTCTCAACCACCAATATTGCCGCGGATCACAACCAGCTAGTGATGGAGTATCTTCAGAAGATTGCTCTCCGTCATGGATTGGTTTGCCTGATTCATGAAAAACCGTTTGCCGGTGTCAATGGTTCCGGCAAGCACAACAACTGGTCCCTAGCTACCGATGACGGTCACAATCTTTTAGAACCCGGCAAGACTCCTCATGACAATGAGCAGTTTCTTATTTTTGTAAGCGCCGTGATCAAAGCGGTGGATGTTCATGCCGATCTTTTAAGAGCGGGTGCCGCCAATACAGGAAATGATCTTCGTTTGGGAGCCAATGAAGCCCCTCCCGCGATTATTTCCGTGTTTATGGGAGAAGAGCTTACGGACATTCTTTTTGACCTGGCGAAGGGAAGAAAAGCGGAGTCCAAGGGTCAGCACTACCTGAATATCGGCGCTGATTCTTTGCCAGCGCTTCCCAAGGACAACACGGATCGCAATCGTACTTCTCCGTTTGCATTTACGGGAAATAAGTTTGAGTTTCGTATGGTGCCTTCTTCGATCTCCATTTCTGGCCCCAACACGGTGTTAAACACCATCACCGCCGAGGCTCTGGATGAGATCGCAACGCGTTTGGAAAAAGCTAAAGACGTTAATAAGGAAGCAGCTTCCATCGTCAAAGAAGCGATCAACAAACATGGTCGCGTCATTTTCAACGGCAACAATTACTCCGATGATTGGGTTAAAGAAGCCAAGAAGCGCGGTCTTCCCAATATCCGTTCTACCGTTGAAGCGCTCGAAGCTTTGGCCACTCCGGAAGCGGCTAAGCTGTTTGAGAAGTACAAAGTCCTGACCAAAGGAGAACTTCATTCTCGCTACGAAGTGTATCTTGAGAAATACGCCAAAGATATCAACATCGAAGCAAAATCAGCCATCCACATGGTCAAGCGTCAGTACATCCCAGCCGTGATTCGTTATACCGGTGAGCTGGCACAGACGATTTCAACGCTTCGCTCGGTGGGGACATCTTCTTCAGCTCAGAAGGATCTCTTGAGTGAGATTTCGATGCTTTTGGATTCTGCTGCCAAGAAGTTGGAAGTTTTGGAAGCTGCCACAAGCAAAGCTCAGGGCATTGCTGAGGCACATCAAAGAGCAGCGGCTTATCACGGAAAAGTGGTGCCCGCGGCCAATGATTTGCGCAAGGACATTGATGCTCTTGAGACGCTCTTGCCTGCTTGCTGCTGGCCGGTGCCTTCTTACGCAGATATGCTGTTTAAGCTCTAAGCACGAAAAAAGCCCTTTGCTCTTAAAAAAGCAAAGGGCTTTTTGCGAGTCTGTTATTAAAGGTTTTAAAAAACGTTTTCATTTTTTTATAAACTGCGTTATAATTCAATTAACTTGCAACTTAATCATAATGTACTTATAGATAAATAAAAAACAGTCTGATCAAAAAGCCTCAGATGCGAGGCGCGAGTGAGTAAGCGCGGAGGCGCTATGGGAATAGCGCCGCACAAGCGAACGAACGAGCAACGAAGCAGATGAGGTTTTTTCATCAGACTGTTAATGAAAGGGATGAATGGCCTACCGGGCTCTATACAAAAGCGATCATTTAACGGATCGTGAAAGAAAAAATATTATCCTCCTAGACGTTATTCGCAGGAATGGACCGATTGCTAAAACGGATATTTCGCGCATCACCCAATTTAATATTGTCACTGTTTCCAACTACGTTGAGCATTACATCGACCAGAAGCTTGTCTCCGAGAAGGGGCTGGATATTTCCAGTGGGGGGCGTCGTCCGGAGCTTGTAGAGCTCAATGGGGATTGGGGTTGCCTTATTGGGGTTGAGATCGGCCCCTTGAATCTTGTTGCGATCATATCGGATATGAGTGCCAAAATTATCCACAAGCTTAAAGTGAAGCGCCCTGCAGGCCATATGGAAGTGGTGATTGCGGAGGCTGTGAAGCTGGTCCGTCGTGTGATCGAGGAATCCAAGGTTCCTCAGGAGCGGCTTAAAGGTGTGGGGCTGGGAATTTCGGGTGTCATCGATCGTGGAGCCGGCACCATTCGCGACACGGATATCTTGAGAGGGAAGACGGTGGGTAGTTTTGCCACAGCCAAAGGGATTCTTGAAAAAGAGTTTCGGGTACCCGTGTCCGTTGGAAATGACGCCAGTCTTGCCGCTTTGTCGGAGAAAAAACTAAGCTTAAGAATCGATGATGAAAATGTGCTCTTTTTTTATTCGGATGTAGGGAGCGGCATTATTGCAAATAATGATTTATTTTGGGGGTCCAGTTGGAGCGCGGGGGAGATTCAGCTCAACTTAGATAATTTAGAAGGGCTTCCGGTAGAGCCTTGGGTCCATAAAACAGATTTTTTTAGATCAGAGGGTTTAGACCTGGGTTTGGCGCGACGAGCCAAAGAAGCTTTGAAAAAAGAAGGCAATAGCAAATCCAAGATTTTAGAAATGGCCGCCAAAGACATCGAGAAAGTCGATGCCAACATTGTGTTTGAAGCGGCCAAGCGTGGAGATGCGCTGGCGGTTGAGTTGATCCAAGAAGCGGGAACGCGGATGGGGCTCAAAGTGGCCTATTTGACCAATTTTTTCAACCCGGAGGTGGTGGTGATGGGTGGAGGGATTGAGCGTGGAGGTGAGCTCATGTTGACGGCGATTCGTCGTGTCGTGAAGCAGCTTGTCATGGAAGAGACCTCTGGTATTGTGAAAATCATCCTTTCTCGTTTGGGTGAGGATGCTGTGGCTCTTGGAGCTATTTGTCTTGTCACGCAGGAACTTTTTGCGGAGATATAAGTATGCCTATTGCTAAGCGACGACTCTTAGATCAGACTGATCTCTCGGATCATGAGAAGAAGAATCTTCAGATATTGGATACTATTCGTAAAAAAGGTCCGATTGCCCGTGCTGAAATTTCACGCTTGATCGGCCTTAACATTGTGACCGTTACAAGCTATGTGGATCAGTACATCAAAAAAGATGTGATTAAAGAAGTGGGGATTGACGTTTCGACGGGTGGTCGCAAGCCAACACTTGTGGATCTAAACCCATTTGCGATGTATGCCATCGGCATTGGTTTAAGTTTGACCAAGATGATCATTGTTCTGACCAATTTTAAGGGAGAGGTGATGCATCGGATTGAAAAAGAGCGCACTCTCCGCCCCGGAGAAGAACTTGTCCAGATGATGATTTCCCTGACCAAAGAATTGATCGAAAAGTCCAATGTGAATATGTCCAAAGTTTACGGGATTGGGATTGGGATGCCGGGGCCCTTGGACCGAGATTCTAACTCGGTGCGATGGGAGGCGGGTCTAGTCGATCAAGATCTTCATATCAATTTTTCGATCAATGCTTTGTTTGACCGTGAGTTTGATGTTCCGACTTATCTGGACAATGATGCCAACACGGCTATGTTTGGTGAGAATTGGTATGGCTCAAAGCTGGGTCTTAAGAATGCGGTTTATTTTTACTCCGGAGATGGTTGCGGTATTTTAATCAACGGAGAGGTTTACCGGGGAACCAATGGCGCCGCGGGGGAGTGGCTTTTTAATACGCCCGATGATCACCTCACAGAAGACCTCCTTCCTTTTGCAAAAAATCGTCCGTGGTGGAGCTTGGATTTAGGCGTTTCTTTAAGAGCAGAAGCCTATCAATCTAAAAATCCGAATTCTAAGATCTATTCTTTGGTTGATGGCGACGCGCGTAAAGTGACGCTAAAAACAGTCGTCAAAGCTTCGGAGTCAGGAGATGCGTTTGCTCAGGAGCTTTTGCGTGGAGCGGGAGAGCGTCTGGGTCGTAAAGCGGCGATTGTAGTCAATATGCTCAATCCTGAGGTTTTAATTATTGGTGGCGGGGTTGAAATTGGTGGCGCTTTTCTTTTGGATGCAGTCCGTGAAACCATGAAGGGTCTTGCCTCCCCTGAGGCCATGCAAAAATTAAGAATTGTCCCGTCGCAGCTGGGTGAGAACGCCGTCCCTCTGGGTGCAGCCGCCCTGGTGGCTCAAAACTATTTTGTGAATGTCTAAAGTCCATGGAACCTAGACTCTGTCAGATTTGCCAGACAGCTTTCTCTCCCAATAAATACTCGCCTCGCCAAAAGATTTGCTCAAATCCTGATTGCCAGAAAAAGCGTCAGCATGAGAGCATGCGAGTCTGGCGTGAGAAAAACCCCAACTATTTCAAATATGATGAATCCAAGGGAATCGAGTGGCTTAAGACTCAGCGTCAACGCTCAAAAATTTGGCGTGAGAGCAATCCCGAAAAAGTAAAAGATTATCGTCAAACCCATTTAACCGAATATCGGGAATACATGAGAGGTTATATGCGTCAGTACCGGGAGCGTAAAAAGATGCTGGATTTGCCGCCAACCAATCCCGATACAGGCACTGCTTCTAGCTAATAATTTTTTTTGTTTGGATTGTAAACTAAAATAGAATCATTGGTTGACGAGAGGATTGATACAATGCTTGAAACCATATTAAAGTTACGTCAACAAGTTTTGGATGGGGGCGAAATCTCATTTCAGGAGGCACTCTCGCTCACGCAAGTTCCCACTATCGAAATTCCCTATCTGGCGGCTGCTGCCAACGAAATCAGGCAACGCTTTGTAGGGGATGAAATTGAATCTTGCGCACTCTCCAATATCAAAAGTGGAAATTGCAGCGAGGATTGTAAGTTTTGCTCTCAGTCCGGCCACTACAAAACAGATTCTCCCGTATATCCCCAAATCACCGTGGATGAAATTATGGTCCAGGCGCGGGCGGCCGAAAAAATGGGAGCCACGGAGTTTTGCATGGTTTCTAGTGGTTGGGGTGCTACCCAGGAGAAAGAGTTTCAGGTGGTTTTGGAGGCAGTTCGTCGGATTTCAAAAGAAACCAGTCTTTTTGTGGACTGCTCACTTGGATTCTTGACAGCTGAGCAGATGCAGCTTTTAAAAGAGGCGGGGCTTTATCGTAACAATCATAATCTGGAGGCCTCCAAAAACTATTTTGAAAAAATATGCACGACGCATACACACGAACAACGAACCACTCACTTGGAAATGGCGCGTCATTACGGAATTCATCCCTGCTCGGGAGGGATTTTGGGCATGGGCGAGTCGATCGAAGATCGAATCCAGCTGGCATTTGAACTTAAAAAAGTAGGTGCCCACTGCGTGCCGATCAATATTTTAAACCCACGCGCGGGGACGCCGCTGGGAAATGTGGAGTCTTTAGATCCGGCAGAAATCATCCGTTACATCGCCATCTACCGTTTTATTTTGCCCAAAAGCACGATCAAAATTGCTGGCGGCAGAGAGGTTAACTTAAGAGATCTGCAAGCCATGGCGATGCAAGCGGGTGCCAACGGCCTCATTATTGGAAATTATCTCACCACGATGGGACGAAACCCAGCGCAGGATATCCAGATGCTCAAGGACCTTGGTTTTAAAATAACTCAAGGGCATGCCATGGCTCATGCCTGAAACTTTGTCTCAAGATTGCTTAGAAAAAGAGCTTGAGATTTTAAAATCCAAAAATCTTTTTCGTTCATTACCCTGTGTTTCAAAAAGCGCCATTGATTTCGCCTCCAATGATTATTTGGGTCTCACCCGAAATCCCCGGGTTTGTCAGAAGGCCGCGCAGGCTCTGTCTCGATATGGCTCCGGAAGTGGAGCTTCAAGACTGATTTCGGGGAATCTCAAAATCCATGAAGAGCTTGAAAAGAAGCTGGCTTCTTTCAAGCGAGAAGAAGCGGCGCTTATTTTCTCTTCCGGATACTTGGCGAATCTGGGAGCATTGACAACGCTGGTGAATGAAGAGGATGTCATTGTTGTAGACCGACTCAGTCATGCTAGTTTAGTAGACGCAGCTCGGCTTTCAAAAGCCAAACTTTGGGTTTTCCCTCACAATGACAGACAAGGGCTTCGGGATATCTTATCGCGAGCCAAGCGATTTCGGCGGAGACTGGTGGTGACGGAAGCATATTTTAGTATGGATGGGGATGTGGCGCCTTTGGTGGATTTGCTTGAAATCTGTGAAGCTTCCGATGCAATTTTGATGGTTGATGAGGCGCATTCGACGGGAGTCTTTGGCAGGGAAGGCCGGGGGCTGACTCATCAGCTGGGTTTAGAAGGAAAAATTCCGGTAGTGATGGGGACTTTGAGCAAGGCGCTGGCAAGCTCCGGCGGCTTTATCTCAGGAAGCTCTCTTTTAAAAGAAGTGTTGATTAATCGAGCACGATCTTTTATTTATACTACTGCGCCAACACCCGCTTCATCCGCGGCGGCGCTGGCAGCCTTGGAATGGATCGAAAAAAATCCTCTACAAATCAAAAATTTTTGGAAGCGGATTGACGGTACTCGAGCCTTGCTTCAAGAGGCGGGGTTTGATTTGATGAATTCCGTGGGCCCTATTTTACCGATACTCATTGGCCAGACTCAAAAAACACTGCTTTTTCAGAAAGAGCTTTCCCGGGAAGGTTTCTGGGTGGCGGCGGTTCGACCTCCGACAGTGCCTCACCAGAGGGATCGTCTCCGCATTTCCTTAAAAGCCACTCACTCCATGACACAGCTAAAGGACCTGGTGCAGGCTCTGATTAAAATACGGGATAAAAACCAATGACCTCGACCCAAAAACTCATAGCTTGGGACAAAAAATATATCTGGCATCCTTTTACCCAGATGAAAGAGTGGGAGCGCAATCCGCAAGTAATTATCAAACAGGGGCAGGGCAACTATCTGATTGATACAGAAGGCAAGCGATATCTGGATGGCGTTTCATCTCTTTGGTGCAATGTCCATGGGCATCAGGTAAGAAGTATTGATCAAGCGGTTAAAAAACAGCTTGGCCGCATTGCTCACAGCACCTTTTTAGGACTGTCGCATGTAAGCGCCATAGAGCTGTCCAAGAAGCTTGTTGAGATAGCGCCAAAAGGGCTGACACGAGTTTTTTACTCTGATTCAGGATCAGCAGCGGTGGAAGTCGCTCTCAAAATGGCTTATCAGTATTGCCAGCAAAAAGGTTTTTCCAAGAAGAAAACTTTTTTAAAACTTAAAAACGCGTATCACGGAGATACGCTCGGGTCAGTGAGTGTCGGCGGGATCGATTTATTTCATGAATTATTTCAACCTTTTTTATTCAAAACCTACTCAGTGGATGCTCCCTATGCCTATCGAGATTCTTTTCAGGGGACAGAGAAACAATACGCCGCGCATTGTGCCAATAAAGTTGAAAGGATACTTCAAACACATCACGCGAGCATTTGCGCCCTTGTGGTGGAGCCTCTGATGCAGGGAGCTGCGGGGATGCTTAAGCAGCCACAGGGTTATCTAAGTCGTCTTGAGCGTTTGTGTCGTCAGTACAAGATTCTTTTGATTGTTGATGAGGTGGCCACGGGATTTGGTCGTACAGGAAAAATGTTTGCCTGCGAGCATGAGGGGATCACACCTGATCTTTTGTGTGTAGCCAAGGGAATCACGGGAGGCTATCTGCCATTGTCCGCGACGCTCGCCACAGAAGAAATCTACAGCGCTTTTTTGGGGGAGTATGATGCTTTTAAAGCTTTCTTTCATGGACATACTTACTCGGCCAACCCTTTGGCTTGCGCAGCGGCACTGGCTAGTCTTGAAATTTTTAAAAAAAAGAGAGTGCTTGAAAAGGCCCAGAAGAAAATAAAACTCCTCACCCAGGAGCTTACCGCCTTCAAAAACCTAGAAGCTGTGGGGGATGTCCGTCAACTAGGTTTCATGGTGGGGGTGGAGCTGGTTCAAGATCGTAAAACAAAAACACCCTACCCACCCAAAGAGAGGATGGGAATGCGCGTGGCGCTGCGGGCTCGCGAGCACGGAGTGATGATACGCCCCTTGGGAAATGTGGTGGTGTTGATGCCACCGCTTTCCATCACCGAAAAAGAAATCCAAAAACTTTGTCAGGTGGTGAAGCGATGCATTCAGAAAGAAGCCCGATGAAAACTTTGTTTGTGGCGGGAACGGATACCGGAGTGGGGAAAACGGTGGTGGCGGGAGCACTAGCAGCAGCTTTGAAGCTAAAAGGCCATCGTGTGGGGGTTCTTAAGCCCATCGCTTGCGGCGGCAGGGAAGATGGAGAGTTTCTTGGGCAATGTGCTGGCATTGACTTGCCCCTAGATCAAATCAATCCAATCTCTCTCCAACACCCACTATCTCCCAACGTGGCTGCTTCCCTCGAAAAAGTAGACATTGATTTTAGAAAAATAAAGGCGGCATATGCTTATTTTTTAAAAAATAATTATTCCCATCTGGTGGTGGAAGGATGCGGAGGTCTTTTGGTACCGGTGACCGATCGATTTTGGGTGATTGATTTTATCCGGTGGATGGGGGCGCAAACAGTGCTTGTGGCGCGGTCGGGTCTTGGGACGATCAATCACACGCTCTTAAGTCTTGAAGCACTAAAGAGCCGAAAAATAAAACCCCTGGGAATCATTTTTAATCGTCAACAATCCGGGATTTTAAGTCTGGCGGAAAAGACCAATCCCAGTGTTTTGGAGCGCTTGGGGCAAGTCCCTTCCTTGGGAGTTTTTCCTTATATGAAACTTGATTGTCAAAGCGCTTGTCTGGGAAAAGCATTTCTAAAACATATAGATTTCAAAAAAATTTTGCGATAGACTAACCTCCTATTATGACTGCCTTAGCCGACTTTGAACTTAAAAAAACCCCTCTCTACGACGAGCATTTACGTGCCGGCGGTAAAATGGTGGGTTTTGGTGGCTGGTCTTTACCCGTCTATTACTCGAGTATTCTTGCGGAGCACCAGTGGACGCGTCAGTCTTGCTCGTTTTTTGATGTCTCTCATTTAGGAGAGCTTCGAGTTCAGGGAAAAGAAGCCTTCTCCTTTCTTCAGCGACGACTTACCCAAGATCTATCGCGTCTAAAACCGGGCCATATTCTCTACAATCTTTTACTCGAAGAAACCGGGGGCATTTTGGATGATATCCTTGTTTATTGTGAATCCTTGGAAGACTATTATCTGATCGTCAACGCCGCCAACACCCAAACTGATTTTGAGGTCTTGTCCCAAGCGGCGCCTTCTGGGGTGCTGGTTTCGGACCAGAGCTCATCCACGGCCTGTATTGCGGTGCAAGGCCCCAAGGCGGAGATGATCCTAGAAAAAGTTTTTGGTTTTTGTTTAAAAGAACTGCGTTATTATACATTTAAGCAGGAGAGTTTTGAGTCGGGACCCGTTTGGGTTTCTCGAAGCGGTTACACGGGCGAAGATGGGTTTGAGATTTTTTCTCCTAGCCAGGCAGCGGCAAAGCTTTGGCAAAAACTTTTATCCGAAGGGAAGGATCTGGGCGCCCTGCCTGCCGGTTTGGGGGCTCGTAATACATTACGACTTGAAGCCGGAAACCTTCTTTGTGGCAGTGACATGAATCGAACCACAACTCCCTTGGAAGCAGGTTTGACCTTTGCCGTGGCGCTAGAAAAGGCAGGCGGGTTTGTTGGGCAAGAAGCTCTCTTAACGCAAAAGAAAAAGGGAGTTGCGCGAAAAATGGTAGCGTTTAAAATGCTAGAGCGCTCTATCGCCCGCGATCATTACAAAATTTTTTCTTCCGCCAAGGAGATTGGGGTGGTGACCAGTGGGTCTTACGCTCCGACGTTTGGAGGGAATATTGGTCTGGGGTATGTCGAGACTGGTTTTGAGTTTCCTGGGACTCGGGTGCAAATTGAAATTCATGGCCAGTTGGCTCAGGCAGAGATTGTGAAGCGGCCTTTTGTCCCGGCCAAACATAAGAAATTTAAAATTTAAAAGGAGAAAATTGTGGATACGTCAAAATTAAAATACACCCCATCGCATGAGTGGGTAGATTTACAGGCAAAAACAGCGCGTGTTGGTATTACCGATCACGCGCAGAGTGAGATCTCTGACATTGTTTTTATCGAGCTTCCCAAAGTGGGTCGTGTGGTCAAGGCCAAGGATTCCGCGATGGTGATCGAGTCGGTCAAGGCCGCTTTTGATATTTATGCCCCGGTTTCGGGAAAAATTATACGCGTGAACGAGGAGCTTTCCAAAAAGCCTGAAATCGTCAACCAGTCTCCCTACGAAAAAGGTTGGCTCTTTGAGATTGAATGCGAGAATCCCGCTGAGGTTCAAGAGCTCCTAAGTGAGGCTCAGTACCAAGGGGTCAAAAGCGCGGCTCACCACTAAGACGTCAATTTCACGGAATTCCGATGCAATTCATTTCAAACACCGAAGCCGATAAAAATTCAATGCTCAAGACCCTTGGGGTCGGAAGCCTTGAAGATCTTTTGGCAAAAATCCCTCAAACCCTTCGCCAGTTTAAACTTCGTTTGCCCCAGGGCGTTTCAGAGCTTGAGCTCTTAAGCGAGATGGTTGAAATCGGCCGTCAAAATAAAAATTTTCATGACTACGCTTCTTATCTGGGTGCTGGTAACTACGACCATTTTGTCCCCACCGTGGTCAATGCCATTGCTCACCGAGGGGAATTTATCACTTCTTACACGCCCTATCAGGGGGAAGCCAGTCAGGGGACACTGCAAAGTATTTATGAGTTTCAGAGCCTGATTTGTGAGCTGACCGGCATGGATTATTCCAATGCCTCCATGTATGACGGGGCCTCCGGTCTTGCGGAGGCGGCACTTTTAGCTTTACGTTCCACAGGGCGAAAAAAGTTGCTTGTTCCTGTGACAATTCACCCGGAATATCGTCAGGTGGTCAGAACTTACACGTCTTGCCTGGATGCGGAGATTATAGAGCTGCCCATGTCTTCGGACCACGGGCTGGATTTGGACGTTCTCAAAAAACATCTGGATGAAAATGTGGCCGCTGTTCTTATCCAACATCCCAACTTTTTTGGACTCCTAGAAGATGTGCGGGCGATTGGCGAGGCGGCGCATGCGGTCGGAGCTCTTTATATTGCCTGCGTCAACCCGGTGTCTCTTGGGATTTTAGAACCACCCGGAGACTATGGGGCGGATATCGCGGTGGGAGAGGGACAGCCTTTGGGAAATCCCGCTGCTTTTGGCGGGCCGCACTTTGGCTTTTTTACTGTCCAAGAAAATTTCTTGAGAAAAATGCCGGGGCGCATTGCGGGGATGACGCTAGACAAGGTGGGTCGTCGCTCCTTTGTTTTGACGCTTCAAGCTCGTGAGCAGCATATCCGTCGTGAAAAAGCCACATCCAATATTTGCACCAATCATTCTCTTTGTGCTTTAAAAGGGGCCATCTATCTGTCCCTCTTGGGAAAAGAGGGTTTAAAAAAACTGGCACTCCTTAACTTAAAAAACGCGCACCAGACTTATGAAGCGCTTCTCAAAGTGAAGGGGGTTCGAGAGTTTTCTTCACGACCCTTCTTTAATGAGTTTGCCCTGTATTTAGATAAGGAGAGAGGCCCGCTTCAGGCCGCTCTGCATGAAAATAAAATTCTTGGCCCCTTAAATCTTGAAACCTATTATCCCACCAAGAAGGCCGCGCATCTTTTTGCTGTCACTGAAAATCGGACAAGCGGAGATCAAAAGAGACTTTTAAATGCAGTGAGAATCTCATGAAAAACGATACCTCTCTTATTTTTGAAAAGCATTCTCGTGGTGGTGCTGAGTGGCTGCCGGTTCTTGCCGGGGATGAGACGCGTTTTCTTGAAAAAATCCCTAAAGCATTTTTAAGAAAAAAAGAAGCAAATTTGCCGACGGTCTCCGAGCTTGAAGTGGTGCGCCATTTTACGGCACTTTCTCAAAAAAACTTTTCCGTGGACGTCAATTTTTATCCTCTGGGCTCTTGTACGATGAAATACAATCCTAAATCGCTGGATGCGATTGCCTCGCTCTCAGCATTTTCTTTGATTCATCCCTATCAGGAAGCTGGCCTGGCTCAAGGAGCGCTTAAAATCTTGTTTGAGATGCAGGGCTTCTTAAGCGAAATCGCCGGGATGGATGAGTTTACGTTGCAACCGGCAGCGGGGGCGCATGGAGAGCTTTGCGGACTTTTGATTGTGGGAGCGTATCACCGCAAACGGGGAAATAAAAAGACAAAGGTTTTGATCCCTGACTCGGCGCATGGCACCAATCCGGCGACAGCCGCACTTTGCGGTTATGAAGTCGTTCAGGTGAAGACCAACGCCAAGGGGTTGGTAGATTTTAATGATTTAAAATCAAAGCTTGATTCCAGTGTGGCATGCCTGATGATGACCAATCCCAATACCCTGGGTCTTTTTGAAGAAGACATCTTGGAGATTGCCAAGGCGGTTCATGCGGTGGATGGTTTGGTGTATTACGATGGAGCTAATATGAATGCGCTTCTTGGGATCTGCCGTCCGGGGGACATGGGTTTTGACATTGTGCATATCAATTTGCATAAAACATTTGCAGTTCCTCATGGCTCAGGAGGGCCTGGCTCCGGGCCTGTGGGAGTCAAAAAGCATCTCATTCCGTTTTTACCGACCCCTAGAATTTTAAAAGAGGGGGAGGTCTTTGTTTTTGAGAAAGAAGCCCCTGCCTCTATCGGAAAACTTCGATCGTTTTACGGAAATTTTGGCGCCATTATCCGCTCCTACGCGTACATCAAAGCTTTGGGGGCGGAAGGTTTAAAAGCGGTCTCAGAAAATGCGATACTCAATGCCAATTATTTGAGGGTAAAGCTTCGGGAGATTTACGACATTCCCTTTGATAGTATTTGCATGCATGAGTTTGTCATGGCGGCAACTCGTCAAAAAAGAAAAGGGGTTCGTGCCCTGGACATCGCCAAAAGACTTTTGGATTTTGGCGTCCATGCTCCAACGGTTTATTTTCCTCTGACGGTGGAAGAGGCCATGATGGTGGAGCCTACGGAAACTGAGTCAAAAGAAACCCTGGATGAGTTTGTTGAGATTCTTAATACAATCGAAAATGAGATCGAAAAAGATCCTAAAATAGTTCTCGAGGCTCCTCACACAACACCCGTTAGCCGCATGGATGAAGTGCTGGCGGCGCGGCAACCCAATCTAAGATATAGAAAAGAGTGAGATTTCGCCTAGTTCTTGACTGCGATCACTCTGCGACCTTCAACATGGCCGCGGATGAATATCTTATGGAGGTCCAAAAAACTCCAGAAGCCTTGCCAACCCTTCGGGTTTATTCTTGGGAGAGATCGGCTGTCTCCATCGGATATTTTCAAAACACTCAAGAAGTTGAGCGCCGACTTCAAGGAAAAGCTTTTGGAGCGATTGTTCGGCGGATCACCGGCGGCGGTCTTGTCACTCATGGTAAAGACCTCACTTTTTCCCTAACGATGAAAAATGAAAGCACGCTCTTGCCTACGGATGTAAAAATGTCCTACCTTAAAATCAGCGAAGCGCTCCGAATAGGTCTTAAGGATTTATATCCTGAGCTTGATTATGCTGATTGCAAAACTCTTCCTTCAGGGAGAGGGCAGGGGCAAAGGGTTTGTTTTGAGGAGCCAGCTTGTTATGACTTACTCATCCAAGGTAAAAAAATATTGGGAGCCAGTCAGAGAAGAAAAGAGGGGGTTATTTTGCATCAGTCATCTCTATTTTTGCCGGATGATTTTGCTTTGTTGACAGAAAAAATTTTGGCGGGTTTCCAAAAATCCTGGGAAATTCAGTGGGAGACTCGGGGTTTTGAAGAAGCTGAGATCGCCAGGATAAAGGCAATCGAGCTAGAGCGCTATTCTCAAGAAGAGTGGGCTCTTCCGACGGCTACGCGTCCGAGCGTTTCTTCTTAGAAAGCTCTTTTTGGGCGAAGCAATCCGCGCAGTTGTAGATCGGTTTTGCCAGCACCCGGTCATACCCTGAATCAACAATCACTCGCTTCACTTCCACCGTTTCTTTCCCGCAAGTATCACATTTCATCCCCACATCCTAGCAGATCCTATTTGGACAGTAAACCTCTTAGCTTTAGTGTTGAAGCCTCTTATTCTTTTATTTCTCTCTATTGCCGTGACTTCCAGTGCAGGCGGGTCCTGTCGCTGCGGTTTCCCGTCGCATCCTCAGCCCGTCCTTCGGCGGGCCTCCGGGTCGACGGGATCCCCTCCTCCGCGCCACCCGCCCAGAACTTATAAGTAGCCCATGGATTGGAGTCTTGTATTATTTTATTTTCTCTTTTGCCTGCTTGTGACTTCGATCATAAGTCGGAGAGAGACGGCCGGTTGGCCAAGGGCACTGATTTATGCTCCGCCCTTTTTGGCCATTAGGCCGAGAGTTCTCCCGACTTATGAGCGCAGTCACGGCAACAGAGAAAATAAAATAATACAAGACTCCGACACATAAGGTGTTGGAACACTTGACTTCCATTGTCAATTCAGTATAGTAAACGCTTATTGATTAACAATTCTTCGAGGAGAAAAGAGACAATGGGTGCAGTGCAACAAGCCAACGGAAAGTCTGAAACGCAGTCACTTCAAGATCATCTGAGTATGGGGCAGCAGCTTTTGGTGCCTAAGAAAATGTTTTTTACCAAAGGGGTTGGATCTCACAAGCATGAGCTTCGCTCATTTGAGTTGGCCCTGCGCGATGCAGGGATTGAAAAGTGCAATATTGTCCACGTCTCAAGTATTTTTCCTCCCAACTGTGAATTGATTTCCAAAAATGAAGGGCAGAAGTACATCTATCCCGGGATGATTACGTTTGCGGTTACGGCACGCACTTCTTCCAATGAAGCGCGTCGTTTGATCGCGGCCTCGATTGGCTGTGCGATTCCTTCGGACCCAAACACCTACGGCTATCTCTCCGAGCATTATGCGTACGGTCAAACAGAGAAAGAGGCGGGGGACACGGCGGAAGATTTAGCGGCGGCGATGCTGGCTTCAACGCTTGGGATTGATATTGACGAAGATAAGAGTTGGGATGAGAAGGAAGAGTTTTTTCGTATCTCCGACAAGATCGTCAAGACGACCAATGTGACCCAGTCTGCCATGGTTGAAAAGGGTGGCTACACGACAGTTGTTGCGGCGGGCGTTTTTATATTTTAAAGTTTTCAAATCTAAAACCCTCTTATCAAATTAGCTTAGAGCTGCTTTTTTTGGCGGCTCTAAGTTTTTTTTATCTTTTTTTTAATCTCGGCTCAGGGTCTCTGGCCAGTTGGGATGAGGCTTTTTACGCGGTTGTCTCGCGAGAACTTTTTCAGTCCGGCCAGTGGCTCAAGCTCACTTTTTTGGGGGAGCCTTGGTTTGATAAGCCCCCCCTTGTTTTTTGGGCCACTTCTCTTGCTTATCATTTCTTGGGCGTGAGCGAGTTTTCTTCCCGGTTTTTTTCTGCCCTCTGCGGTGTTGGCACTGTTTTAGTCACTCATTGGCTGGGTTCTAAGTTATTTGATCGCTGGACAGGTTTTTGTGGGGCACTTGTTCTTTTGAGCTCTTCTCATTTCATTCGGTTTGCTCGGTTTGGGATGACAGATTCACCCCTTACATTTTTTATGACCCTAACCCTTCTTTTTTTCTGGCTGGGTCGTGAGCAGAGGAAGTATCTTATTTTCTCAGGGATTGCGCTGGGAGCCGCTTTGATGACCAAGGGCGTCGTGGCTCTCCTGGTTTTTCCCGTTGTGTGGGTTTACGCTTGGGGTTCCAAGCGTGCCTCTATTTTTTGGCAGCCGACTTATTGGCTCGGTCTTTTAGCAGCTTTTTTAATAGCCGCCCCTTGGCAGATTTATCAGGCTTTTTCGTTTTCTGGGGATTTTATCGGGAGCGCGTTCTTTCATCATGTACTTCATCGGGCAACCACGGTCATGGATGGACATCAGGGGAGTTTTTATTTTTACATCCGCACCCTGATCAATAAGTATCACCCATGGATTGTGATCGGGATTTTTTCAGCGCCCTGGTTTTTGTGGAAGGCTCTAAGAGAGAGGGAGGAGCGAGCTCTCTTTTTATCGTGTTGGATTTTTATTATTTGGGCAGCCTTTAGCCTGGCGCAGACCAAACTTGCTTGGTATATTTTTCCCATTTACCCGGCCCTTTCTTTGACAGTCGCTTTTTTTCTGACTAAAATTTTGAAGGAAAAATATCGTGCGCACACCCTTCTAGTATTTGCTGCGATTCTTTTTCTCCACAGCTCTTATTCGCATATTCATCGGATGGAGTATAGTCGTCCGCTGAAGGCTTCGGCGGCGATGGTTTTGGAAACTGTGCCCAAAAAAGCTATTATTTATCTCTACAATTATCATGAGCAACCGGCCGCCGCCTACTACTTTGAGCGTCCAATCAAGTACCTGGAGTCGCGCGTGGAGTTTGATGCTGCAGTTATTTCAGGGGAGCCTTTTTATTGTTTTATACGGGAGAAAGAGCTAGCAGAGTTAGGCAAAATTTCGCCCTCTCTTTCCGTATTATCGACCGGAGCAGGAAGCGAAGCTTTTCTGATTACGCACGCCTAATTTTTGGTACAATAAACCATCTTGGGGCCCATGAAAAAAAGAACAATAAAATCGAAAAAAGTTGTCTCCAAAAAGGCTTTGCGCTCTCCCATCAAAGCCGTCAAGAATGTATTGTCAAAAATCAAGCAAGCCGGCAAAAAAATTCGCGCTCGTGTTAAAAGCCGTGTGAGCCCACCTAAAAAAAGTAAATTGATTCTAAAAAAATCATTTTCAAGGTTTGTCCGGTTGACGCCACCCCCATCAGCAGCTTCTGAGCCTTCAGAGAATTTGCAGCTGCCGGCGTATTATTCAGAGGATAAGTTGGTGCTTTTAATCCGTGATCCTTGGTGGTTGTATGGTTATTGGGAGGTGACGCCGGGCAGGGAGGCGGAAGTGATGCATCAGATGGCCTCTCAGAATCTTGAGCGTGAAAAAACATTGTTGCGAGTCTACGACATGACGGACTGCCAAGGACCGATTTCGGACATATTTTTTGACATTGAGATTCACCATCTAAACAGTCATTGGTACGTGGATGTCGGCGTGCCCAATCGAGAGTGGATGGCTGAGATTGGATACAAAGCACGGGATGGGCGTTTTTTTGCATTGGTGCGATCCAATCACGTCAAAACACCCCCATTTGGTTTATCAGATGTTTTGGATGAAGAGTGGCTGATGCCGGACGAGATGTATTTTAAGCTTTTATCGGTGATCGGGGGTTTTGAATCCTCCGGAGGGTCGCATGAGATCCGCCGACTTTTGGAAAGAAGCATTCGACTATCCGCCTCCTCTGAGAGCGCTCCAAAATTTTCTAAAACTAGTTCAACGGCTTAAATTTTTTAAGGATTCTATATCGTGTCTCAAGGTTATCTATCGATTGTTCTTCACGCTCATCTTCCTTACGTGCGCCATCCTGAGCATGAGCGTTTTTTGGAGGAAGAGTGGTTTTATGAGGCGATGACGGAAACCTATATCCCGCTCATCAAAGCTTTCCGGGCTCTGGTGCGAGATGGGATTGATTTTCGTTTGACGATGTCGTTAACCCCGACTCTTTTATCCATGATGTCGGATGAGCTTCTACAAACACGTTATGTCCGTCATCTCGACCGCTTGATCGAATTGTGTGAAAAAGAAATGCAGCGGACCGCAGGGGATGAGAGGTTTTACCCCTTAGCCCAAATGTACCACGGGCTTTTTTGGGAAGCGCGTAATATTTTCAATGAATGTGGGCGAAATCTTGCGACCGCTTTCAGCCATTTTTGGCGGTTGGGAAAGCTTGAAATTATTACCTGTGGCGCGACACACGGGTTTCTACCTTTGATGCAAACACATCCCCAAGCGGTCCGCGCTCAAATCCGAGTGGCGGTTCAGACGCATGAGCGTCTTCTGGGTCAGCGGCCTCGCGGTATTTGGTTGCCGGAGTGCGGCTACTATCCGGGGGTGGATGAGTTTCTTAAGGACGAGGGGATTCGCTTTTTTATCACGGATACCCATGCCGTTCTTTTTGGAGTTCCACGACCGAAGTATGGTGTTTACGCGCCTGTTTATTGTCGGTCCGGTGTGGCTGCTTTTGCTCGTGATATGGAGTCGTCCAAGAGTGTTTGGAGTGCAGAAGAAGGGTATCCGGGGGATGCGGCCTACCGAGAATTTTATCGCGATATTGGATTTGATTTGGACTACGACTACATGCGTCCCTACCTTAACGGCGATGGAAGCAGAATTCATACAGGCGTAAAATATTTTAGGATTACCGGGCATAGTGATAAGCAGCCCTACAATCCAAACTATGCCCGACAAAAAGCGGCAGAACACGCGGGAAATTTTGTATTTAATCGCGCTAAGCAGATCGAGTATCTCCATGGGATTTTGGGACAAGCCCCGATCGTGGTTTCACCTTACGACGCCGAGCTTTATGGACATTGGTGGTTTGAGGGGCCTCAGTGGTTAGAGTTTCTTTTCCGTAAAATTCACTGCGACCAGGATACGTTTAAAACAATCACGCCCTTAGGCTATCTTGAAAAAAATCCGCGCAATCAGGTGATCACGCCTACATTTTCTAGCTGGGGATACAAAGGATATGCGGAAGTCTGGCTCAATGGCTCCAATGACTGGATTTATCGTCACTTGCATAAAGCGGCTGAGCGAATGACAGAATGTGCTCACCGAAACCCGAATGCCGAGGGTGTGCACAGGCGAGCGCTCAACCAGATGGCACGAGAGTTGTTACTTGCGCAGTCCAGTGACTGGGCATTTATCATGAAGACGGGGACACATACTCAATACGCAGAAAATCGGACCAAGACTCATTTGTGCCAATTTGAGCGTCTTTATGAGGGGATCTGTAAAAATTCTATAGACACCAGTGACCTTGAGAGAATAGAATCTAGGGATAATCTTTTTCCAGATATGGACTATCGGGTTTATTCGTAAATTGTTTTTTAAAATCATAAGGAGAATGAAGATGTTGAAGAAGATAATGGCGGGTGGAGTGACGATTTTGGTAGCGTGTGCAACAATGGTTGGCTGTTCGACAGCCCCTCGCCGGCAAGAGCCTGTTGCAACCTATGTGCCTCCGGCTCCGGTAGCTACAGTGCCTGCCCAGACCCAAGCTGAATTGGATGCGCTCAAACAACAAGTCACGGAGCAGCAGTCTGCCTTGGCGCAGTCGGATGCTGAAAAGCGCGAACTCGAAGATAGGTTGAATGCGGCCCTGGCCAGCAAAACCACAGTCTCTAAAAAAGCAGAAGACTCCTATCTAAAATAATGACGACTCCAGAAGCAGTTTCTAATCCAGCGGTACCACCGGCAAAAAAAACACCTTGGTATTTGACTCGGGCAGCTGCGATCTGGGGGCTTGTCATTGTGGGTCCTCTGGCCTTGCCTTTGGTGCTGATCTGTCCTAGCTTCAAGAAAAGCACCAAGATTATTATTACGGTAGTGCTTGTTGTTCTGACTTATGCTTCCTGGGTTTATATGCCAATTCTTTTAGATGATTTGTACAAAAAACTTGAGCAGTATCAATCGGTGGTAGGGGTCCAATGAGTGTAGAAACTTCTTTTTCAGAAGGGCTTCAAGACGTTATTGCCGCCGAGAGCTCTCTTTGTTTGATCGATGGGAAAAATTCAAAGCTTTCTTATCGGGGATACGATATTCATGATTTGGCAGCTCACGCTTCTTTTGAAGAAACGGCCTATCTCCTTTACTTTGGAAAATTTCCCTCTCAGCAAGAACTAGACAGTTTTAATCGTGAGATTTCTTCCCAGCGCGAGCTTCCAAGCGAATTGATCCGATTGATGGAGGCTTTCCCCAAAAATATTCATCCCATGGCGGCACTGCGTAGCGGGATTTCGCTCCTCTCGTTTTATGATGCCGAAGCGGATGATAAATCCATGGAATCCAATGTTCGCAAGGCGCATCGCCTGATGGCAAGGGTGCCGGCCCTGGTGGCTTATTTTGATCGTTTGCGAAAAGGCCTTCCCTTGGTTCATCCGAAGCTTGATCCTTCGGTGAGTACTGCGGCAAACTTTTTGTATATGCTTAAAGGAAAAGAAGCCTCGCCGGTTGAGATCAAGATGCTCGATAAGTATTTTATTTTACTCACAGAGCATGATCTAAATGCTTCTACTTTTGCCGGACGTATTACCGCGTCGACTCTTTCAGATATTTACTCGGCCGTCACGACAGCTGTGGGGACTTTAAAAGGGGATCTACACGGTTCTGCCAATAGCCGGGCAATGGAGAGCTTGGTGGCGATTGGTGAAGTCAAGAATGTCGAAACCTATGTGGAAGAAGCGCTCAAAAACAAAAAGAAATTTATGGGTTTTGGCCACCGCATGTACAAAGGACCGGACCCAAGAGCTAAGGATCTAAAAGAGATGGCTCGGACGCTGGCTGCCAACAATCCTGAACAGGCCAAGTGGTACGCTATCTCCGAAAAACTTGAGCAGGTGGTTTGGGAGAAGAAAAAGCTTTATTGCAATGTTGATTTTTACTCGGCCTCCGTGCTTTATACGGTAGGGATTCCCATCGATCTATTTACGCCGATGTTTGCGATCAGCCGCGTTGCGGGGTGGACCGCACATATTTTAGAGCAGTACTCCAACAACCGCTTGATTCGTCCCGCTTCGTTTTATACGGGCAAGGCCGATCAGGTTTATGTTTCGATAGATAAAAGGGTCTAATTCCATGGCGGTCGAGGAAACAAAACACGATCTTTTTTTAAAAAGAACCCAGGTGACGGTTGCCATTTTGGCCGGTATTGCGACGCTGATTTTGGGTGTTTACAACGTCAAGAAAAGTATTTTTCAGGAAAATACGCCGGGACAGATTGCTGTTTCAATCAAGACGGATGCGCGCCAACCCTTGGATGGCGCCTACATTCAATTGTTTAACACTCAGAATGTTTTGGTTAATTCTTCCGAGAGCTCAGGGGGAGGAAGGTATGGTTATCAGGAGATCGCTCCCGGCAGCTATATTTTAAAAGTATCTCGTGAGGGTTTTGAGCCCACGGTTGCTACGGCACAAATAGAAGCCAAAAAGACGACTTCTCTGGATATTATCCTGAAGGCTTTGCCGGCTCCGGTGGTGGTCCCGGTTTCCGCTGCGACTCCAGCCGCAAGTCCTATTCGATCAGCCTTAGAGGATGCCGGCGCATCCTTGGTGCGAAAGATGGCCGAGAAATATACAAGCTCTAAAGAGTCATCCGCGGTTCAGCCGACTAACGGACCCTCCTGAAATTAAAAAATTTAAAAATTAAAGCGGAAGTGGCGGAATTGGCATACGCGCTAGTCTCAGAAGCTAGTGCCGAAAGGATTGAGGGTTCGAATCCCTCCTTCCGCACAGATTTTTGGATCTATTTCTCCGGAGGGATTCGAACGGAGCCGGTGAGCTTATGATAAAAGTTGATGCGAAGCATCAACCGACCAACGAGCCGGCGGGGGGCCGACCCGGAGCGAGCACAGCCGAAATGCCGGAGGCGTTGAGGGCTGCGGAGCGTAGGGCGCCGAATCCCTCCTTCCGCACATTTTTAATTTAAATCTGATGAAAAAATATCTCTATCCTTTGGTGGCAACGGTTTTATTTTCCATCCTCTTTGCTTTGTTGCCCTCTTATTATCAGTCCTCCGAAACTCTCAAGCGATCAACACTTCAAACCCGTGATATTTTCTTTCGTATTCGTCACTGGTCTGGCGCGCTTCCCGATGAAATAAAAAATATTGTTCTTGTGGGAATCGACGAAGATTCCTGTGACAGGCTGGGTGCGCGCTGGCCCTGGTCCCGTCACTTATTTGCAAGACTTCTCAATCGACTCTCCTCGTCCGGAGCGCAGACGATTGCACTCAATGTTTCTTTTGCAGGTCTTGAAGGTGGTGAGGCGGAGTCCAGTGTGGCATTGGCTCGTGCGATTGAATTGCACGGCAATGTGGTTGTGGGGAATACATTTAACAGAGCCAACCAAGTCGTAAAACCCGTCTCTATTATCGCCGAGTCCGTGGCTTACTGCGGTTATCTTGAAAAAATTATTGATTCTGATTTTAGTATTCGCCGATCTTATCTTTTAAGGCCTTACGCTAGCTCAGATGCCTTTGAGAGCTCGTTTCCGCTGGAGCTTACGATGGCTGTTTTGGGTAAAAAAGCAGGTGAGGGAAGGGATTTCGACCGTCAGAGCGGTCGGCTAAAATTACCTTCTTTCAAAGAAGCTATTTCTTTGGGTTTTGACGGAAGCTATGTGATTAATTATCTGGCGGTGGAGTCTGATTTTAAACGTGTATCGGCTCATGAGGTGATCGAGGGGCAGGGCCGCCTGGATGCCTTTGACGGGAAAACGGTACTCGTGGGATTGTCCTCAGCCCTCTTGGGAGATAAACATCCAACCCCCTTGGGGGTGATGTCGGGAATCGCTATCCACGCCAATGAACTTGTTTCGATTCTCTCCCAAAGACAGCTTCGTTTTGTCTCGGTTCCATTTGTCTTTCTTTTCTCGTGGATATTGGGTGTTCTTGTTTTATTTTTCTTCCTTTTTTATAGGATCTGGATCGGGATTTTTGCTTTTACGGTTGCTTTTTTGGGAGCATTTTTGGGGACACAAGCGTTGTTTGCCAAAGATCTTGTTTTGGAGCCTTTCCTTCTTTTTTTAGGCCCTGTCTTGGGTTTGGTTGCGGGTGTCCTGGGAAATGCGATCAAGCTTTTGATTGAGAACAAGAGCCTCGAAACAAAAATCATCCATGACAAGCTGACGGGTTTGTACAATTATGATTTTTTAAGAGTACGCCTAGAGGAAGAATGGCGAATCAGCAAAAAAACACGCCAACCTCTCTCGCTAGTCATGACAGATCTAGATCGGTTTAAGAAAATCAATGATACTTTGGGGCATGAAGTCGGTAACGAAATGATCAAGAGGGCCGGAGCTGTGTTAAAGCAGACAGCGCGTGGTTATGATGTTGTTGCTCGCTATGGGGGAGATGAGTTTTTTGTCTTGCTATGGCATACAGGACACGAGGAGGCCAGCGCTTACCGTGAGCGTTTACGAAAAGCCTATCATCAAATGGCGCAGGCTCTTGAGGAGCCCAGCCTTCAAGATTCCTCCATCAGTATTGGTCTTGCGACTTTTGAGCCAAAGCTGGATCCCAAGCGCCCTGAAAACCCTCAGAAACTGCTTGAAGAAGCAGACCGGGATCTTTTAATCGATAAAGAGAGTCGCCGAAAACCAGGGGAGCCTAGGCGCTAAATTTTTTGTCAGCAGATTCTTGCCGGCGACTTTGGTCAAAGCTTTCCGGGTGGAGATAGGGTTGTAAAAGGGCCATGGTTTGAGGCCCTACCTTTCCATCCACCTTAATCTCGTGTCTGGCTTGAAAATCAGAGACTGCTTTTCGTGTGGCCGGACCGATCCGCCCATCAATTGGGCCTGTGTAGAGCCCGGCATTTTTGAGAGCTGTTTGGATTATCTCTTCGCGAGATAGGATGGGCGTTTCTTGAGGGTTTGGCTCGGCGGGCTTGACGGGTTCCCGAATCTCTTCGGTGCGAGTAAGGGTGTCGGGGTCTTCGATTTTTTGCAAACCTAGGTAGGCAACTTCGTTATTGGGATTGATGTGAAGCGCGTTAAGATACGCATTTTTTGCTCGATCAAAATCACCCAAGACCAAATAGCATTGACCCAGTCCGGTGTAAGCCGTTTCATCATCTGGCTCCAACAAAACAATCTCATCATACATCCGAATCGCTGCTTTAAAATTATTGGTTAAAATATACTCCTCAGCTCTTTGGTGAAGTTTTCCCAATTGCTGTGTTTGAGCTTCGCTGATACTCCGGAAGCTTGAAGGGGTTTCTCCGGCAAGGGCTGCGGAAGAAATTCCAAGAACAAAGACGCTACTGATCAAAAGGAGTGGCAGGGGGTGCTGGTATCGAGGCATAGGAATACTATGGTAGTCAAAGAGTGGGGTGGGTGTCAACGCCCGTGCCAGGTTGTGCTATCATGGGGGTTATGAAAAATAAAAAGGAAGAAAAAAAACCAGACCCATTGATCGTATCCCACCACGAAGCGCGGAGAGACTATTTTGTTCTTGAGTCGATGGAAGCCGGGATTATGCTCAAAGGCTCCGAGGTCAAATCCTTGCGCGAGGCCCGGTCAAGCTTGAGCGGAAGTTTCGCACGGTTTGAGAAAAATGAGCTTTTTATCTACAACTTCTATATCGCCCCTTATGACAAAGCTGGCAAGACCAATCCCCCGGACCCTAATCAGCCTCGTAAGCTCTTGATGCGTCGCGCACAACTTGAAAAAATCCACGCGCAGGTCAAAGAAAAAAGCGTCACCCTGATCCCGCTCAAGCTTTATTGGAATGTCCGAGGCATTGCTAAGGTAGAGCTGGCTATTGCCAAAGGCAAGAAACTTTTTGACAAGCGAGCCGAAATCAAAAAAGACACCGT
>CAZCDB010000006.1:0-39048 GCA_964497635.1 uncultured Planctomycetia bacterium
GCTGCAGTAGCTCAGTTGGTAGAGCACATCCTTGGTAAGGATGAGGTCATCGGTTCAATCCCGATCTGCAGCTCTGTAAAGTTTTTAACGACATCGAACCATTAAAGGGAGACTTTCAAATGTCCAAAGAAAAATTCGAACGCACCAAGCCCCACGTGAACATCGGCACCATCGGACACGTGGATCACGGTAAAACAACGCTAACCGCCGCCATCACCACCGTCCTTGCCAAAAGAGGACTGGCCGAAGCCCGTGCCTTCGACACCATTGATAACGCCCCTGAGGAAAGAGAGCGTGGTATCACCATCGCCGTCTCTCACGTCGAATACCAGACGGATAAAAGACACTACGCCCACGTCGACTGCCCAGGCCACGCCGACTACATCAAAAACATGATCACCGGTGCCGCCCAGATGGACGGAGCTATTCTTGTCGTCTCTGCCGCAGACGGCCCCATGCCTCAGACTAGAGAGCATATTCTTTTAGCCCGTCAAGTCGGTGTCCCAGCCGTTGTCGTCTTCCTTAATAAGTGCGACGCCGTCGATGACAAAGAACTCTTAGAACTGGTAGAAGTCGAAGTCAGAGAACTTCTCACCAAGTACCAATTCCCAGGCGATAAAATTCCCGTGGTCAAAGGCTCAGCTCTTGAAGCCCTCAACAACCCAACAGATGCTGGAAAGATTCAGTGCATCCTAGACCTCATGAAGGCTGTAGACGACTATGTGCCTACCCCCAAGCGTGAAGTCGAAAAACCCTTCTTGATGCCTATCGAAGACGTATTCTCCATCACCGGTCGTGGAACCGTAGGAACCGGCCGTATTGAAAGAGGCGCTTGCAAAGTCGGCGACGAAGTAGAAATCGTCGGCATCAAAGCCACTAAGAAGACCGTCATCACCGGCATTGAAATGTTCCGTAAGCTCTTAGACGACGGACAAGCCGGAGACAACGTAGGACTGCTCTTAAGAGGTGTGGACAAAAACGATCTTGAAAGAGGCCAAGTCCTTGCCAAACCAGGATCCATTACCCCTCACACCAAGTTTAAGGGAGAGGTCTACATCCTTACCAAGGAAGAGGGAGGCCGTCACACCGCCTTCTTCAATGGCTACAAACCCCAATTCTATTTTAGAACCACCGACGTGACCGGCATCATGAATCTACCCAAAGATGTAGAGATGGTCATGCCCGGAGACTCTGTCACCATCACAGCCGAACTCATCACCCCCATCGCCATGGAGAAGGAACTTCGCTTCGCCATCCGTGAGGGTGGACGTACTGTTGGGGCGGGAGTGATCTCGGAGATTTTGGCTTAAAAAATAGTACTTGCATCCCGCCGGGAGTTCTAGTACACTACCGCGATATTTATTTTTGGAGATCTATTTGTGAGAGAGTTTATTGAGTTTGGATGCACGACATGTCATCGTCGGAATTACACGTCCAATAAAAATAAAAAGCTTCATCCTGAGCGTATTGAGCTCAAGAAGTATTGCCCTTTTTGCCGGAAGCACACAGTACACAAAGAGCAAAAATAGAAACAAGCCTCTGCTGATGGAATGAAAATTCCAGCGAGAGGTTTGTTGTCCATTTTTATTTGTTGTTAAAAACACAGGGTTTTAGGCCAGTAGCTCCAATTGGTAGAGCGGCGGTCTCCAAAACCGCTTGTTGGGGGTTCGAGTCCCTCCTGGCCTGAAAGGCCGGTTTTAGAACGTAAGTGGAGCAAGGACAATGAAAAAAGTCATCAATTTTTTTGGCGAAGTTCGCGCGGAAATGCAGAAAGTCACCTGGCCGACTCGTGAAGAGTTGATTGGTTCCACCTCGGTCGTATTGGTGACGATGTTGATTTTGTCGACTTTTGTGGGATTTACAGACTTTTTATTTGCCAATTTACTTAAGATTTTCTTAAAATGACGGAAAAAGTGATGGCCAAACAGTGGTACGTGATTCATACACAAACCGGTCGTGAAGAGACGGTCAAGACCACCTTGGAAGCCAGGGCAGTACAGAACAATCTTCAAGATAAAATTTTTCAGGTACTGATCCCGACAGAAAAAGTTTCTGAAGTGAAAGCGGGCAAAAAAAAGATCACAACGCGTAAGTTTTTCCCCGGCTATGTTTTGGTTGAGATGGAAATGACGGATGAGACCTGGTATCTGGTAAAAAATACGCCAGGCGTCAGCGGTTTTATCGGCTCTGGTCGCAAACCGCTGCCTTTACGTGAGGCGGAAGTAACCGGGATCATCAAGCAGGCCGAGGAGAAGAAGGAAAAGCCCACTCCCAAAGTGATTTATGAGAAGGGTGAGAGCGTTCGGGTTAAAGAAGGACCTTTTGTTAATTTTAACGGTACGATTGACGAAGTGAATCCCAATCGAGGTAAGCTCAAGGTGATGGTGGCGATTTTTGGCCGCACGACCCCGGTGGAGCTTGAATATTGGCAAGTAGAAAAGGTTTGATTTTTTAAGGATAGATTCCCATGGCAAAAAAACTGAAAACAACGATTAAGCTTTACTGTCCTGCAGGCCAAGCCAATCCAGCACCGCCCGTCGGTCCTGCGCTCGGTCAACACGGCGTCAACATCATGGATTTTTGTAAACAGTTCAATGAAAGAACCCGCGGTCGCGAGGGTTTGACATTGCCAGCGATCATCAGTGTTTACGAAGACAGATCCTTTGATTTTATTATCAAGAGCCCACCCAGCACCATTCTTTTAAAGCGCGCTTGCGGCGTGGCCAAAGCTTCGGGTGAGCCCAATCGTACCAAGGTGGGCAAAGTGACATCCGCTCAGCTAAAAGAAATCGCGGATGAGAAAATGAAAGATTTAAATTGTAAAGACATGGCCGGCGCTCTTAAGATTCTTAAGGGGACGGCTCAAAGCATGGGGATTGAGGTCGAGGCATAACATGGCAACTACGATATCCAAAAGAAACAAGGCACTCGCAACATCCGTTGAAAAAGGGAAGGTTTATACACTGAAAGACGCGATCAAGGTTTTGAAAGATGCGCCCAAGACCAAGTTTGATCAGTCGGTTGATCTCCAGTGCAAACTCGGAGTGGATTTAACCGCCAATGATCAGGCAGTCCGTGGAACCACGGTGCTACCCCACGGTCAGGGCAAAGTTTTGCGCGTGATCGTTTTCTCTAAAGATGAAAATGCTCGTGCCGCCAAGGAAGCAGGCGCGGATCATGTGGGTGGAGATGATTTGGTGGCCAAAGTTTTGGGGGGTTGGACAGAATTTGACGTGGCTATTTCTACCCCGGGAATGATGAAGGAAGTGGGGAAACTGGGTAAGGTTCTAGGCCCTCGTGGCTTGATGCCTTCTCCCAAAGCAGGCACTGTGACGGATAATCCCGCCAAGGCTGTCAGTGAAGTGAAGGCCGGCCGCGTAGAGTTTAAGATGGACAAGCAAGCCAATATGCATGTTTGCATTGGGAAGCTTTCTTTTGGTGAAGACAAGTTGGCTGAAAATGGGACCGCTCTTTTGGAGGCCCTCATCAAGGCAAGACCCAAATCTTTGAAGGGTGTTTTTGTGCGGACAGCTTATCTTTCTAGCACGATGGGACCTGGTGTCAAATTGGACATTAGCAAGTATCTTAAAGAGACAGAAGTCGCTGATTAAGGATGATTGAGATATGAAAACAACTGGTTTCTCACGCGTTTCAAAAGATTCAATTATCAAGCAGGTTGAAAAAGAGCTCAAAGCTCAGCCAATCTTTTTTGTGACTCAGCACGCAACAGTGTCTGCGACAAGTCTGGATAAGCTTCGTTCCAAACTTCGTAAGTCCAATGCCAAGTATTTGGTGGTCAAAAATCGTTTAGGCAAAAAGGCTTTTGAGAAAGCCAATCTCAATGATATTGCCGGTTCCTTCGTTGGAGCTTGCGGGATTACCTTTACCAGTGGTGATCCGGTTGCGCCTTGCAAGGTTCTGGTTGATTTTGCCAAAGAAAATGAAGCTTTCAAGATTCAAGTCGGATATTTAAACGGCCAAAGAGTCAGCGCGGAAGATATCAAAGCGTTGGCCAGCCTACCCTCCAGGGAAGTGCTCTTGGCTCGGGTGGTAGGAGGAATTCAGGCGCCGATTTCAGGTTTTGTACAAGTTCTCGCGGGCACGCTAAGAAAACTGGTGACCGTGGTAGACGCTATTGCCAAGCAGAAGGGCAATTCTTAAGATCAATAAGAGGCTTTCATAGAGCCCATTAAAAGTAGAGGATAATGCAATGACACAAGCCGTAGAAGCAACACCGAAGATGCAAGAAATTATCAGCTCCATCGAAACGATGAGCGTTCTAGAGCTAGCAGGTCTGGTCAAGGCTCTTGAAGATAAGTTTGGCGTTTCCGCCGCCGCCGCTGTTGCGGTCGCAGCCCCCGGAGCGGGTGCTGGAGCCGGTGCCGCCGCCGCGGAAGAGAAGACTTCCGTGACCGTCGTTCTTAAGAGCGCCGGAGCCAACAAAATTGGCGTGATCAAAGAAATCCGCGCTGTCACCAATCTTGGCCTCAAAGAAGCCAAGGATCTTGTGGACGCAGCTCCCAAAGCTGTAAAAGAAAACGTCCCCATGAAGGATGCCGAAGCGATCAAGAAGACGCTTGAAGCAGCCGGTGCGCAAGTCGAGTTCAAATAATTAAGCTAGAGTTGTTAGAGTCCATTGAGAATGCACCTCATTCTCGATGGATTGCTATTGTCTAGTTTACTATCACTTTTAATGGATCGATAAAGCGGGAATCATAGCCAATGGATAGACACGAAAAGCGTTACAGCTTCGGAAAAATCGCCGAGATTTGCCAAATGCCCCATTTGGTCGATATACAGACCAAGTCCTTTCAGGACTTTTTACAGTTGGGTGTGGCCAAGTCCAAGCGCAAGAACATCGGTCTTGAAGAAGTTTTGACCGAAGTTTTCCCCATCGAAAGTTATGATGGAAACTTAAAGCTGGAATACGTTTCTTTCAGTCTTGGGAAGTCCAAGTATACTCTGGAAGAGTGTCAGAAAAAGGGGATGACTTATTCTGCCCCCCTAAAAATCAAAATCCGGCTTAAAACCCCAAAAGACACCAAGGAACAGGAAATCTTCATGGGCGACATGCCGCTCATGACTGAGACCGGAACCTTTATCATCAATGGTGACGAGCGTGTCATCGTCAGCCAATTGCATCGTTCCCCGGGTGTTTCCTATGAAAAAAATCTGCATCCCAACGGCAAGATTCTTCACTCTGCCCGATTGATTCCTCACCGTGGTGTGTGGCTTGAGTTTGAGTTTGATATTAACGAAACCTTGTACGCCTACATCGATCGTAAGAAAAAGCTTCTTGCCACCTCTCTTTTGCGTGTTTTTGGTTTGGACACGGATGAGGCGATCATCAAGGCTTTTTGTGGTGTTGAAAAAATTGAGTCCATCAACCGTTACAATCCCAAGAATCTGATCGGCCACACGCTGGCCCAGGATGTCTTGGATCCAGAAACCAAGTCTTTGATTGCCGAGCATGGCGCTGAAGTTACTCGCGAGCTCATTCGTAAAATGAGTGATTCAGGGGTAAAATCGATTGTCATTACCCGTACTCAGTCTCCTGAGATTGTTGCCACCCTCAAGAAAGATCACACCAAGTCTGCCAATGATGCCTATATTGATATTTACCGCAAACTACGTCCGGGAGATCCTCCAACCATTGATAGCGCCAAGGGAATGGTCGATAAGATATTTTTTGATGCCAAACGTTATGATCTTGGAGCGGTGGGACGTTTTGTTATCAACCGCAAATTGGGCGTAAAAGATAGCTTAGAAAATCGTCTTTTAACCCGCGATACTTTAGTGGCCGTGATCAAGCGTCTTATTGCTGTCAAAAACGGCGATGGAGACACGGATGATATCGATCATTTGGGCAATCGCCGCATCCGTACGGTCAGCGAGCTTTTGCAAGCGCAGTTTCGTATTGGTTTGGCTCGTTTGGAGCGCTCCGCGAAAGAGCGTATGGGAATCTATGAACTAGATACCATGATGCCGCACAATCTCATCAACTCGAAGCTGATCTCAAGCGTCATTCGTGATTTCTTCGGACGCAGCCAGCTTTCTCAGTTTATGGATCAGACCAATCCTTTGGCGGAAATGACGCACAAACGTCGTCTATCCGCGCTGGGTCCTGGAGGGCTTTCACGTGAGCGCGCCGGTTTTGAAGTCCGTGACGTTCACCACTCTCATTACGGTCGTATTTGTCCTATTGAAACACCGGAAGGTCCAAACATTGGACTGATTGCTTCCTTGTCAACTCATGCCAGAATCAATGATTTTGGTTTTATCGAAACACCTTATCGTAAAGTTGAGAATGGTCGCGTGACGGAAAAGATTGAGTATTTATCAGCCGATCTTGAAGATCAGTTCATTATCGCTCAGGCCAACGCCAAACTCGATAAGTCTGGTTATTTCTCGGACAGCAAAGTTTCTTGCCGTCATAAGGGAGATTTCCCACTGACCAGTCCCAAAGAAATTGATTACATGGATATTTCTCCCAAGCAGCTGGTCAGTATTGCTGCCGGATTGATTCCATTTTTGGAACATGATGACGCCAATCGTGCGCTCATGGGTTCCAACATGCAACGCCAAGCCGTTCCTCTTTTGATCACCGAAGCTCCTTTGGTGGGAACCGGTCTTGAGTATCGCTGCGCCAAGGACTCCGGCGCCGTGGTGGTTGCTAAAGAAGAGGGGAAAGTGACCAGTGTGCAAGCGGATGAGATCGTTGTCAGCGGCACCAAGTACCCTTTAAGAAAGTTTATGCGCTCCAACGCGAGCACTTGTATCAATCAGCGCCCGATTGTGGCTCTGGGAGATAAGATCAAGGAAGGCCAGGTCATTGCGGACGGCGCGGCGACCCAAAACGGGGAGCTGGCTCTTGGGCGCAATGTTCTTGTCGCTTTTATGCCTTGGCGTGGATACAACTTCGAGGACGCGATTCTCTTGTCTGAGAAGCTCGTTCGCGAAGATGTTTACACTTCGGTGCATATCGAAGAATTTGAAATCGAGTCGCGCGACACGCGTCTTGGCAAGGAAGAAATCACCCGTGATATTCCCAATGTTGGGGAAGAAGCACTCAAAGATTTGGGCGAAGACGGAATCATTCGTATCGGTGCTGAAGTGGGTCCCGGCGATATTCTTGTCGGAAAGGTGACTCCTAAGTCAGAGACCGAGCTCTCTCCTGAAGAAAAGCTTCTCCGCGCTATCTTCGGAGAAAAGGCCGGAGATGTTCGTGACGCATCTTTGACGGTTCCTCCGGGAGTTGAAGGCGTTATCATTGAGACCAAGATTTTTTCTCGCAAGGGACAAGAATCCAAGACCAAAGAAGTTCGTGCCAAAGAAGCTAAAGAAATCGAAGCGATCAAAGCTCAGTACGGTGAGCAGATTTCCACAATCGAGAATGATCGTGCGAACAAGCTGATTGGGTTGCTTGAGGGCAGGACTCTTGCGGCAAGCCTGGTGGACATTGAGACAGGTGCTGTTTTGATTGGACGTGGGAAGACAGTCAAGAAATCAGATGCTTCAAAACTGATCAGTGCGGACGTTGAAAATATCAAGCTGGATGAAGAAGAGTCCGCTGTAGAAGAGCAGATCAAGCGCATCTCGCGTCTTATGGACGATCAAATCGAAGAGCTTCGCTATGAAGAAGATCGAGAGATTGATCGTGTGAAGCGCGGAGACGAGCTTCCTCCCGGAGTGCTTAAGCGCGTCAAGGTTCTTGTGGCGCACAAGCGTAAGATTTCCGTAGGCGATAAGATGGCCGGTCGTCATGGAAACAAGGGAATTGTCGCTAAAATTATGCACGAAGAAGATATGCCGTTCATGGAAGATGGAACGCCAGTGGATATTGTTCTCAATCCTCTGGGCGTGCCTTCCCGTATGAACGTAGGTCAGATTCTTGAAACGCATTTGGGCTGGGCGGTCAAGGCTCTGGGAATGACGATCGCAACCCCTGTGTTTGACGGTGCCAGTGAGGCCGAAATCAAACAATACATGAAAAAAGCCGGGCTTCCCGAGCATGGCAAAGTCACTTTGCGTGATGGCCGCTCTGGAGAACGCTTTGATCAGCAGGTGACCGTTGGATACATCTACATGCTGAAGTTGGCGCATTTGGTGGATGATAAAATTCACGCCCGCTCAATCGGACCTTATTCCCTGGTAACTCAACAGCCCTTGGGTGGTAAGGCGCAGTTTGGCGGACAGAGATTTGGAGAGATGGAAGTCTGGGCGCTTGAGGCTTATGGAGCGGCGTACACACTTCAGGAACTCCTAACCGTCAAGAGTGATGATGTGCAGGGACGCACGCGCATGTATGAGTCGATCGTTAAAGGTGAAAACGCTCTACAGGCGGATACTCCGGAGTCCTTCAACGTTTTGGTGAAAGAGTTGCAAGCCCTTGGGTTGGACATTCGAACCGAGAAAAAGACAGAAGACGACAAAGAGGTGCAAAGTGAATAAAGCTTACAATACCGCTAGCGAATATACACCCCCAAATTTTGATTTTATTTCGATCAAAATTGCATCCTCCGACGTCATTCGTGGATGGTCTAAAGGAGAAGTCAAAAAACCTGAAACCATCAATTACCGTACTTTCAAACCTGAAAAAGATGGTCTATTTTGTGAAAAGATTTTTGGACCTTCTCGGGATTGGGAGTGTAATTGCGGAAAATACAAGAGAATCAAGCATAAGGGGATTGTTTGCGACCGCTGCGGCGTCGAAGTCACCTTGTCGAAAGTGCGTCGTGAACGGATGGGGCATATTGACCTGGCCACTCCCGTTTCGCATATCTGGTTTTATAAGGCCGTCCCTTCGCGCTTAGGGGCTCTTCTTGAGCTGAACCTAAGAGAGCTTGAGCGGATCATTTATTATGAAGAATACGTCGTCATTGAGCCAGGAGACACCCCGCTCAAAAAAGGCGATCTATTAAACGAAGAGAAGTACCAGATGATGGTCGATAACTACGGCCACAAATTTGTCGCGAAGATGGGCGCCGAAGCGATTCGTGATCTTCTTCGTCAGGTAGATTTGGATAAGCTCAACACAAAACTTCACGCGGAGCTCAAAGTTGCCAAAGCGGAAGCAACACAGAAAAAACTGATCAAAAATCTCCGGATTGTGGAAGCTTTTCAGAGTTCAGGCAATGAAATTGATTGGATGATTTTAGAGACGGTGCCGGTGATCCCACCGGATTTACGTCCTCTCGTGCCCTTGGATGGCGGTCGTTTTGCCACCAGCGATTTAAATGATCTTTATCGTCGCGTGATCAATCGTAACAATCGTTTGAAGAAGCTTCTGGAGCTACGCGCTCCTGAAGTGATTGTTCGTAACGAAAAACGCATGCTTCAGGAAGCCGTGGACGCCCTTTTTGACAATGGTCGTCATGGCCGTCCGGTGCTTGGCTCAGGCAATCGTCCTTTAAAGAGCTTAAGTGATATGTTGAAAGGCAAGCAAGGGCGTTTTCGTCAGAATCTTTTGGGAAAACGTGTGGATTATTCGGGCCGTTCGGTCATCGTCGTCGGACCTGAGCTCAAACTCCATCAGTGTGGTCTCCCCAAGAAAATGGCGCTGGAGCTTTTTGAGCCCTTTATTATCAAAAAATTAAGAGAGCGTGGTTTCGTTCACACGATCAAGAGCGCCAAACGCATGGTGGAAAAAGAGCGTTTGGAAGTCTGGGATATCTTGGAAGAAGTGATCAAGAATCATCCGGTCATGCTCAATCGTGCCCCGACCCTTCACCGTTTGGGTATCCAAGCGTTTGAGCCTGTTTTGGTCGAAGGTAAAGCGATCCGTATTCATCCGCTGGTTTGCGCGGCGTTCAATGCCGATTTTGACGGAGATCAAATGGCTGTTCACGTGCCCTTGTCTCTGGAAGCGCAGATCGAGTGCCGGATTCTGCTTTTATCCATCAACAATATTTTCTCACCCGCAGACGGACGTCCGGTGGCAACGCCGAGCCAAGACGTTGTGTTGGGCTCCTATTATATGACCAAGGAAAAGCCCGGCGCCAAGGGTCAGGGGATTATTTTCTCCTCTCCCGAAGAAGTCATCACGGCGCATGCGGATAAGGAAGTGGAATTGCACGCCAAAATTAAAGTCCGTGTCAAGGGACAGATCCTCGAGACAACGGTGGGACGTGTTATTTTCAACCAGGTATTGCCGGAAGCTGTTCCTTTCGCTAATTTTGTCATGACTAAATCCAAGCTCAATCAAGTCATCGCCAATTCTTACAAATTGACCGGGCATCATCGCACCATCAAGTTGTTGGATGATTTAAAAGATACCGGGTTTGAATTTGCAACATTGGCCGGTATTTCAATTTCTCTGGATGATCTGCGTATTCCCGCTAAAAAGAGTGTTATTTTGGAAAAAGCAGGAGAGAAAGTTCAGAAAGTTGACGAGCAGTATCGCCGGGGTGTTATTACTGAAGGTGAGCGTTACAACAACATCATTGATATTTGGACTCAAGCCACCGATGAAGTAGCGGATTCCGTTTTTGCGGATCTTGAGCAATTCAATCCGATTTTCATGATGGCCGATTCCGGCGCCCGAGGATCCAAGCAGCAGATCCGTCAGCTGGCGGGGATGAGAGGTTTGATGGCCAAGCCAAGCGGTGAGATCATCGAAAACCCGATCAAAGCCAATTTCCGTGAAGGTTTGACGATGCTTGAATATTTTATTTCAACGCACGGTGCGCGCAAAGGTTTGGCGGATACCGCTTTGAAAACTGCGGACTCTGGATATCTGACACGCCGTCTGGTGGATGTCGCTCAAGATGTGATCATCAACCAAGAGGATTGCGGTACAGTGAAGGGTATTTTTATCGAAGCTATTATTGAAGGGGATGAGGTCGTGATTCCTTTGCGTGACCGTATCATCGGCCGCGTTGCTCTCGATAATATCGCGGATGTTATCACCGACACCGTGCTTGTGGAAGCCAATCAAGAAATTACAGAAGATGCCGCCAAGGCGGTGGAAGAAGCAGGAATTGATAAGATCAAGATTCGTTCCGTGCTGACTTGCGAGTCCCGTCGTGGTGTTTGCGCTAAGTGTTATGGCCGCAACCTGGCGACAGGTCGCTTGGTGGAGCTTGGAGAAGCGGTAGGAATTATCGCGGCTCAGTCCATCGGGGAGCCGGGAACTCAGCTGACGATGAGAACCTTCCATATCGGTGGTACGGCCAGCCGTACTGTCGCGGAGTCTTCCATCAAAGCCAAGAATTCAGGAACTTTCAAGTACCATGCAATCAAGACCGTGGCTTTGAAGCAGGGTACCTTTGTTATTTTGAATCGTAATGGTCAGGTCTCTATCCATGATGAATCAGGCAGAGAGCTTGAGCGTCATGCGGTTCCGCACGGAGGCTATCTCAAAGTAGCCGATGGCGGCAAAGTACAAAAAGGCCAGGTGTTTATTGATTGGGATCCGTACTCTTCCTCCATCTTTACCGAGGTTGAAGGAACGGTGAAGTTTGAAGACATTATCGAAGAAGTCACGATGCACAAACAAATGGATACCGCGACCGGGAACATCGAGCGCGTGATCATGGAGCATCGCGGAGAACATCACCCGCAGATCTTGGTGCTGGATTCAAAGAAAGATGTGTTGGCGATCTACCCAATTCCTTCCGGAGCCCACATTGTCATTGAAGACGGCGAAAAAGTTCATGCCGGAGATTTGATTGCCAAGACTCCTCGTAAAATTACCAAGACCAAGGATATCACCGGAGGTCTTCCGCGTGTGGCCGAGCTTTTTGAAGCGCGCCGCCCCAAAGATCCTGCGATCATTTCCGAAATTGACGGAATCGTGGAATTTGGAGAATCTCGCAAAGGACATCGCCGCGTGATTGTGAAGAGCTCTACCGGAATGAAGAAAGAATATCTCATTCCTCACGGAAAACATTTAAATGTGTATAAAGGCGACTTTGTTTACGCGGGTGATCAGCTGGTCGATGGACCGGTGGTGCCTCAGGATATTTTGAAGATTAGCGGTGAGCGCAAACTTCAAGAATATTTGGTAAATGAGGTTCAAGAAGTTTATCGTTTACAGGGTGTAAGTATCAACGACAAGCACATCGAAGTGATTGTGCGTCAAATGCTCCGCAAGGTTCGTATTTCCGATGGAGGGGATACGGATTTCTTGGTGGGAATGCAAGTGGATCGCTTCAAGCTTCAAGAAGAGAATGAGCGTTTTTCAAAAAAGAAAAAGCAGACAGCCAAAGCCGAGCCGATTCTTTTGGGAATTACCCGCGCCTCTCTTTCGACGGACAGCTTTATTTCCGCCGCAAGCTTCCAAGAGACCACCCGTGTTCTTACGGACGCGGCCGCATCGGGCAGAAAAGATTACTTGCTTGGACTCAAGGAAAACGTTATTATGGGGCACCTTATTCCTGCCGGTACCGGATTTGCGGGCCAGCGTCGCGTAGAAATTGTGCGCCATATTGAGGAAGAGTCCAAGAAAAATAAACCCGCGGATAAAATATTTGCGGATGAAATATTAACCACAGAGGAACAGAGTAGCTAGTATGCCGACGATTAATCAGTTGATCCGTATGGGTCGCGAGCAGGTGAAGGTCAAGACCAAGTCACCCGCACTGACCGCATCTCCCCAGAGACGTGGCGTGTGTTTGCAAGTCAAAACACAGACACCCAAAAAACCAAACTCAGCCCTTCGAAAAGTGGCGCGTGTGCGGTTGACCAACGGATATGAAGTCACGGCTTACATTCCCGGAGTGGGGCACAACCTGCAGGAACATTCGATTGTCACAGTGCGTGGCGGTCGTGTGAAAGATTTGCCGGGTGTGCGTTATCACATTGTGCGTGGAACCTTGGATACTGCGGGTGTTCAAGATCGTCGTCGGTCACGCTCGAAGTATGGAGCCAAGGCCCCCAAGGCGGATGCGCCTGCGGCCAAGCCCAAGAAGTAGTTGAAGTATAAAACCAATTTTAAATAGGTGGCGTCATGAGAAGAAGAAGAGCTGATAAAAGAGAAGTTAATCCGGATCCTAAGTTTAATCAGAAGAGCATTTCTCGTTTCATCAATATTTTGATGATTGATGGAAAGAAGTGGAATGCTGAGAAGATTATCTATGGGTCTTTGGATATTCTGCAGCAGAAGACGCAAAAAGCCGATGTGGTGGAAGTGTTGACGAAGGCGATTGACAATGTTCGACCCCTGCTGGAGCTTAAGTCTCGTCGAGTGGGTGGCGCGACTTATCAAATTCCGGTGGAAGTACGAGGTGATCGTGGTGCCCAGCTGGCAATGCGCTGGATGAGGAATGCCGCACGTTCTCGCAAAGGGAAGCCTATGGAGCAACGCTTGGCCGATGAGATTTTGGATGCTTACAACGGTCAAGGGACCTCCGTCAAGAAAAAAGAAGAAATCCATAAGATGGCAGAAGCCAACCGCGCTTTCAGCCATTATCGCTGGTAAAAAACAAAGAATAAACAGGACTTTAGAAGAGAAACTATTTATTTATGGCCAATGTATATCCTTTAGAAAAGACAAGAAATTTCGGAATCGCCGCTCACATTGATGCGGGGAAGACGACCACCAGCGAACGCGTCCTTTACTACACAGGTCGTGTGCATCGCATGGGAGAGGTTCACGAAGGAACCGCAACCATGGACTGGATGGAGCAGGAGCAGGAGCGCGGAATCACAATTACTTCTGCTGCCACCACCTGTTTTTGGAAAGACCACCGTCTCAATTTGATTGATACTCCCGGTCACGTGGACTTCACCATTGAAGTCGAAAGATCTCTGAAGGTTTTGGATGGAGCTGTGCTTGTGTTTTGTGCCGTGGGTGGTGTAGAGCCCCAGTCCGAGACCGTATGGCGTCAAGCCGATCGTTACAAAGTCCCTCGCATGTGCTTTATTAATAAGATGGATCGCACCGGTGCTGATTTTAAGGCCGTTGTCGGGCAGATCCGTGAAAGACTGACACCTTCCAGTGCTCCAATCCAGCTTCCCATTGGCGCCGAAGATAAATTTCAAGGTCAGATTGACTTGGTAGAAATGAACGCAAAGATTTATCACTCGGAAGATCTTGGCAATCAGTACGAAGTGATTGAAATTCCCGAGGACTATAAGGCCGAAGCAGAAGCCGCTCATGCCGAACTGATTGAAAAGCTCTCTGAAGTCGATGATGAGTTGATGGAAAAGTTTATCAACGGCGAGAAAATCTCAAAAGATGAGCTTAAGAAATATATCCGTCGCACCACCATCAAAAATTTATTTGTCCCCATCATTTGTGGAACCGCTTTCAAAAATAAGGGTGTCCAGTTGATGTTGGACGCCGTTGTGGATTATTTGCCAGCCCCGATTGATATTGATAATTTTCCGGGGACTCATCCCACCACAGGAGAAGAGCTGACACGTAAGCCAGATCCTACAGATCATCTTTCAGCGCTTGCGTTTAAAATTGCGACAGATCCTTTTGTTGGAAAGCTTACCTTCGTCCGTGTTTATTCAGGGACGCTCACGGCAGGCACCTATGTTTATAACTCCACCAAGGGTGAGAGAGAGCGTATCGGAAAACTAGTCAAGATGCATGCCAACAAGCAAGAAATTGTAGATGAGATTCGCGCCGGAGATATCGGAGCTGTTGTGGGCTTGAAAAGAACGGAAACCGGGGACTCCATTTGCGATGAGAAAAACCCTATTATTCTAGAGAGAATGCAGTTTCCTGAGCCAGTCATTGACTTGGCCATTGAACCCGCCACCAAAGCCGATCAAGAAAAAATGGGAATGGCCTTGGGACGTCTTCGTGAAGAAGATCCCACTTTGCGTATTCATTATGATCAGGAAACTGGCGAAACCATCATCAGCGGTATGGGCGAGCTGCACTTAGAAATTATTGTAGACCGCATGAAGAGAGAGTTTAAAGTCGAAGCCAATGTGGGGAAACCCCAAGTAGCTTTTAAAGAAACCATCACCAAACCCTGCGAGGTTGTGGGGAAACACATTCAGCAGTCCGGTGGTCGTGGGCAATATGGGCACGTCGTATTTGAGATGAAGCCGATGGAGCCAGGCAGCGGTGTCAGTTTTGAAAGCAAGATTGTAGGCGGTGCCATTCCTCGTGAGTTTATTGCACCTGTCAAAGCGGGAGTAATGGAAGCGGCACAGTCCGGAGCCTTGGCAGGTTTTCCTGTTACAGATATTCATGTGGACCTGATTGATGGTTCTTTCCACGTGGTCGATTCTTCTGAATTGGCATTTAAAATGGCCGCAATTCATGCCTTTAAAGATGGCATGAGAAAATCGAACGCGATTCTTTTGGAGCCCATCATGGGAGTCGAAGTGGTTACTCCCGAGGAATACATGGGAGATGTGATCGGAGATCTTAGCTCACGTCGTTGCAAGATTGAGTCGATGACACAGAAGGGGACCGTAAAGGCGATTCGTGGATTTGTTCCTCTGTCCGAAATGTTTGGTTATGCCACCACAAGTCGAAGCTTGACTCAGGGCCGTGCGACCTTTATGATGGAGCCCTCCTATTACGCAGAAGTTCCCAAGAACATCGCGGAAAAGATTATCAAGGCCAGCAATACACAAGAAGCAATTGAACAACGTAGAAATCGATAATAGAGCATTATTTTAGGGAGACTTTCAAATGTCCAAAGAAAAATTCGAACGCACCAAGCCCCACGTGAACATCGGCACCATCGGACACGTGGATCACGGTAAAACAACGCTAACCGCCGCCATCACCACCGTCCTTGCCAAAAGAGGACTGGCCGAAGCCCGTGCCTTCGACACCATTGATAACGCCCCTGAGGAAAGAGAGCGTGGTATCACCATCGCCGTCTCTCACGTCGAATACCAGACGGATAAAAGACACTACGCCCACGTCGACTGCCCAGGCCACGCCGACTACATCAAAAACATGATCACCGGTGCCGCCCAGATGGACGGAGCTATTCTTGTCGTCTCTGCCGCAGACGGCCCCATGCCTCAGACTAGAGAGCATATTCTTTTAGCCCGTCAAGTCGGTGTCCCAGCCGTTGTCGTCTTCCTTAATAAGTGCGACGCCGTCGATGACAAAGAACTCTTAGAACTGGTAGAAGTCGAAGTCAGAGAACTTCTCACCAAGTACCAATTCCCAGGCGATAAAATTCCCGTGGTCAAAGGCTCAGCTCTTGAAGCCCTCAACAACCCAACAGATGCTGGAAAGATTCAGTGCATCCTAGACCTCATGAAGGCTGTAGACGACTATGTGCCTACCCCCAAGCGTGAAGTCGAAAAACCCTTCTTGATGCCTATCGAAGACGTATTCTCCATCACCGGTCGTGGAACCGTAGGAACCGGCCGTATTGAAAGAGGCGCTTGCAAAGTCGGCGACGAAGTAGAAATCGTCGGCATCAAAGCCACTAAGAAGACCGTCATCACCGGCATTGAAATGTTCCGTAAGCTCTTAGACGACGGACAAGCCGGAGACAACGTAGGACTGCTCTTAAGAGGTGTGGACAAAAACGATCTTGAAAGAGGCCAAGTCCTTGCCAAACCAGGATCCATTACCCCTCACACCAAGTTTAAGGGAGAGGTCTACATCCTTACCAAGGAAGAGGGAGGCCGTCACACCGCCTTCTTCAATGGCTACAAACCCCAATTCTATTTTAGAACCACCGACGTGACCGGCATCATGAATCTACCCAAAGATGTAGAGATGGTCATGCCCGGAGACTCTGTCACCATCACAGCCGAACTCATCACCCCCATCGCCATGGAGAAGGAACTTCGCTTCGCCATCCGTGAGGGTGGACGTACTGTTGGGGCGGGAGTGATCTCGGAGATTTTGGCTTAAGTTATGGCAACCGCGGCCGGTGTTCAAAAAATTAGAATTCGGTTGAAAGCATACGATCATCGTGTGCTGGATCAATCAGCCATTGAGATTATTGATACCGCCAAAAGAACGGGCGCTAAGGTTTCGGGCCCTATTCCCTTGCCGACGGATTGCGAGCTTATTTGCGTTAATCGCTCTCCGGTGATCGATAAAAAATCACGTGAGCAGTTTTTCATGAAAACACACAAGCGTCTGCTGGATATTTTAAATCCAACCGCTAAAACGATTGATGCTCTTCGCAAGCTGGATTTACCGGCCGGCGTTGATGTTGAGATTAAGTAAGGGTAGAAGAAATGCAAGCGATTCTTGGAAAAAAAGTAGGAATGACTCAAATTATCAATGCGCAGGGAAACTTTGTTCCTTGCACCGTCTTGGAAGCGGGTCCATGCGTCGTCACCGAGCTTAAAACTCCTGAAAAGCATGGCTACAAGGCAGTTCAAGTTGGTTTTGGAGATGAGATCAAGGCAAAGAATACACCCAACTCCATCAAAGTTGAATTTGCCAAGAAAAACCTCAAGCTTAAAAAATATTTGCAAGAAATTCGTTTAAATGCGGATGAAAATTTTGCCTTGGGCCAAGAGATCAAGGCTGATATTTTTAAAGCTGGAGATTTATTGGACATTCAAGGAAGCTCTATCGGAAAAGGTTTTGCCGGTGGAATGAAAAAGTGGCACTGGCGTGGTGGTCCCGGAAGTCATGGATCGATGTTCCATCGTCGTATTGGTTCGGTGGGTGCTAGCTCTTTTCCTTCAAGGACATGGCCAGGTCATCATATGCCGGGTCGTTTAGGCGGCACTTTGACTACGGTTCAAAATATTGAAGTTTTAAAAGTTGATGCAGAAAAAAACATGATCGTGGTTAAGGGATCTGTGCCTGGCGGTGATATGGGCGTACTTTATATCCGCCGTTCCTTGAAGAAGCCTGAAGGCGTCAAGGCAAAGGTGACTACCAAGAGCACAACCAAGGATCCACTCAAATTGAGCAAGCAGGCCGCTGCGGGTAAGGGCGGAGCCGCTAAAAAGAAATAAGGTCAAAGGAACTTATGGCAGCGCCAGTCAAAAAAAAGAAAAAAGTCATTAAGCCGGGTGCACGCAAAGCAGCGGCTACCAAAAAAAAGCCTGTTACCAAGAAGGCTGTTTTGAAGGCAACAAAACGAGTGGCTAAAGTAGCCAAGGCTACCAAAGTTGCGGCGACGACTCCTGCTTCACAAACTTTAAGTGTTTATGATCTCAATGCCAAGTCCGTGGATACGGTGAAGCTAGACTCCATGTTTCAGGGAGAGTCAGTAAATACAGCGGTTGTCTATCAGACAGTTTTGATGTACCAGGCAGGGCAGAGAGAGGGAACAGCGGCTACCAAGGATCGCGGACATGTACGCGGTGGTGGAAAGAAGCCCTGGAAACAGAAGGGGACCGGTCAAGCCCGTCACGGATCGCGTCGCTCCCCCATTTGGAGAGGCGGCGGAGTAACCTTCGGTCCTATGCCTAGAGATTATTCTTATTCTTTGCCTCAGCAGCTAAGGCGTCAAGCGGTTATTGAGAGTGTCAAGGACAAGGTCCAAAAGAAGACTTTCTTTGTTGTGAATGATCTCCAACTTGAGAAGCCAAAAACAAAACTTGTGGCAAAAATTTTGGACGCTTTTAAACTAGAGAAACCTTTGTTTCTTGTGGATAAAAAAACAACCAATTTAACGCTGGCTTCAAGAAATATCAGCGGAGTTGCCGTCAAGACAGCAGATGAAGTTAATATTTTAGATATGGCTTCCCACAAAGAATGCTTGGTGACCAAGGCTGCTTATTCGGGGCTGGTGAAAAGGTTAAAATCATGAACAATTCGCACACGCTTTTAAATACACTTCTTCGCACTGAAAAGGGAGCCTTGCTTCATGGCGAAAACAAGTATTTGTTTTCTGTCCAAAAAAGTGCTAATAAAATTGAAATTAAAAAAGCGGTTGAGAGCGTCTATAAAGTAAAAGTTCAAGACGTCAACACGCAGGTAGTGAATGGGAAGCTTAAGAGAGTTCGTACTCAAGTAGGAAAGACGCCGGATTGGAAGAAGGCCGTTGTCACACTCAAAGACGGTCATAAAATCGATCTGGCATAAAACGAGGATTTATGGGAACTAAATTTTTTAATGCACGTACACCGTCTCTTCGCTGGACCGCGATTTCTGATTTTTCAGAATTAAGTCCTAGACACAAGAGGCCTGAAAAGTCGCTGGTGGTTGATTTAAGACGTTCCGGCGGTCGAAACGCTCATGGACGCATGGTTTCTCGTCGGCGTGGGGGTGGGCATAAAAAACTTTATCGTATTATTGATTTTGGAAGAACTAAAGATGGAGTTCCTGGAAAGGTTCTCTCCATTGAGTATGATCCCAATCGCACAGCGCGTATTGCGTTGATTGAGTATGCGGATCAAGAGCGCCGTTATATCCTTGCTCCCGTGGGTCTTTCTATTGGAATGACCGTGATGAGTGGTCCTGGCTCTGAGATTCAGGTGGGCAATGCTCTGCCGATTCGCGAGATTCCCTTGGGCGCTCAGATACACAATATTGAGCTTGAAAGAAACCGTGGGGGGCAGATTGTTCGTAGCGCCGGTGGTTATGCTATTTTGATGGCCAAAGAAGGCACCCATGCCAATGTGAAGCTTCCTTCAGGTGAAGTTCGATTGATTCCTGTGGGTAATTACGCCACGATCGGGCAAATCGGAAATCTTGAGCATGAAAATATTTCGTTAGGGAAAGCGGGTCGTAATCGTTGGCTAGGACGTCGTCCTGCCTCGCGTGCGGTAGCCAAAAATCCTGTGGATCATCCTATGGGCGGTGGTGAAGGAAAGTCTTCCGGTGGACGCCATCCGACCTCTCGTAGCGGACAGTTGGCGAAGGGTCTTAAGACTCGCCGCAAGAAGAAACAGACTTCGCAATATATTGTGACTGGGAGACCTCGATGAGTCGTTCGATTAAGAAGGGTGCGTTTATTGACGAGAAGCTTTTGAAAAAAGTAACCGCGATGCAAAAGCAGCGCGAGCGTAAGCCAATCAAGACTTGGTCACGCCGCTCGACCGTCACACCAGAGTTTGTGGGTCTGACCATCATGATTCATAATGGGAAGAGCCATTTACCAACATTTATCACTGAAAATATGGTGGGCCATAAACTCGGAGAGTTTGCTCCTACACGTATATTCCGTAAGCATGGCGGTATCACGAAGATGACCGCTGAATTGACCTAAGAAAGAAACAATTATGATCTCAAAAGCTTCTGTTGAATTTATAAGAATATCACCGCGAAAAGTTCGCTATGTCATTGATATGATTCGTAAGAAGAGTGTCAATCAAGCTCAGGCGATTTTGAATGGATCTCCGCGCAGAGCCAGCGATATCCTCCGTAAGCTATTAAATCAGGCGGTCGATGCGGCTACTCGCAATTCTAATGCCGATAGCAACAACTTGTTTGTTTCCAAAGTCCTGGCCGATGGGGGTCCTACGATGCGTCGTTTTCGGGCTGCCAGCATGGGACGGGCTTCGGTCATTCGCAAGCGCACAAGTCATATTTATTTGGAGTTAGACAGCCTGAAAAAAACAGCCGAGAGTTCTCTAAAGACTCAGCCGGCAGTCTCACCAAAGGTTGAGAAGGTCAAGAGCGCGCCGGCCCAAGCCAAAAAAGCAGCGCCTAAAAAAACAGTTCTTAAGAAAATGGCAGGAGCAAAATAATGGGCCAAAAAGTAAGTCCTATCAGTTTTAGGTTGGGTTATATTCGTACTTGGAATTCTCTTTGGTATGCCGGCAACAAGGATTTTGCCCGTTTCTTGCATGAGGATCTCAAAGTGCGCAAGCATGTCACCAAGACTTTTGCTCAGGCGGCTGTCGCCAAGGTCGATATCGAGCGCGCTAGCGATAAGATCCGTGTCAATATTCACACCGCTCGCCCGGGGGTCATCATCGGCCGTAAGGGAGCTGATATTGATCGCTTGAGAGAAGAGCTCCAAAAAATGACAGGTAATAAAGAGATCCATATCAATATCCGTGAGATTAAAAATCCTTCTGCCAACGCGCAGTTGATTGCCGAAAACATCGCGCTTCAGCTTGAAAAGCGTATTGCTTTCCGTCGAGCCATGAAAAAGGCGATCCAACAAGCCATGGATGGGGGAGCCAAGGGAATCAAGATTCAAACCAAGGGTCGTCTTGCCGGATCTGAAATTGCTCGTGCTGAAGGCTATCTTGAAGGCACCGTCCCTCTTCATACACTTCGCGCTGATATTGAAGTCGGGTTCGCAGAGTCCATGACCACTTATGGAAAAATTGGTGTCAAAGTTTTGGTCTACAAGGGCGATATCATGAAAAAAGAAGAAGCTTTCCGCCCTGAACGTAAAGAAGAGCAAGCCCCAATTGTAAATACCGATAAGAAAGAAGTTGTGGAGTCTACCGATGCTGCTACTTCCTAAAAGAGTTAAGTACCGCAAATCTCATCGCGGCCGTCGTAAGGGCAAAGCCCATAGCGGCACCGAGCTTAGCTTTGGCGAATATGGACTCCAGGTGCTCGGAAATGGCTGGATCACCAATGTGCAGATTGAAGCCGCTCGTGTAGCCATTTCAAGAAACGTTAAGACCGGCAAAGTTTATATTCGTGTGTTTCCCGATAAGTCCGTGACCAAAAAACCGGCAGAAACACGTATGGGAAAAGGAAAAGGTATGGTAGAATCCTGGGTTTCCGTGGTGAAAGCGGGTAGGATTTTATTTGAAGTGGAAGGCCTTCCGGAGGAGTTGGCTCGTGAGTCGATGAGACTTGCCGCTGCCAAGATGCCTCTGCCAACACGTTTTGTTACTCGTAAAGGGATGTTATGAGTCGTTCTAAAGTCAGCGCTGTTAGAGATTTAAGCGCACAAGAATTAGGGGCTAAGGTTGTGTCTCTTCAAAAAGAGTTATTTGATTTGAGACAGAAGAAGATTACGGGTCAATTAGAAAAGCCGCATCAGTTTAAAGCGATTCGTCGTCAAATTGCCCAAATTCATACGGTGAAGAAAGAGAAGCAAAAATGAGCACAGAGAAAGTTCAAGAAAGAACAACACTTAGAAAAGAGCGGGTGGGTGTCGTCCTGAGCAATAAAATGCAAAAGACGATTGTGGTGCAAATTCGCCGGAAGGCATTGCATCCTGAATATGGCAAGGTGATTGAAAAAGCCAATAAGTTTAAAGTCCATGATGAGAAGAATGAGGCCAAAATCGGTGACCGTGTCCGTATCGTAGAGACAAGGCCTATTTCTAAAGATAAAAGATGGCGTTTGGTGGAAGTGATCAGCCACGGCCAGCTCAAGGCAGAGTCTGATTTGAAAGAAACCAATCCGATGGATGGAGTGAAGAAGTCATGATACGGATGAGAACTTTATTGGAAGTGGCCGATAACACGGGGGCTCGTAAGGCCTCTTGTATCGGAGTGATTGGAAGATCCGGTAAACTGACGGCTGAAGTAGGCGACATTATTACAGCCAACGTCAAAGAATCCACAGCGGATGCTTCCATCAAGCAGGGGGAAGTGGTCAAGGGTGTTGTGGTTCGCACCAAAAATAGAATCCGTCGCATGGATGGGACTTCTTTAAGGTTTGATACCAATGCGCTGGTGATCATTGATGCCCAGATGAATCCTCGTGGCACCCGTATTTTTGGACCCGTTCCCCGAGAGCTTCGTGATAAGGGTTTTATGAAAATTATTTCATTGGCTCCGGAGGTTATTTAAATGAGTCTTCGTATCCATAAGGGAGATAAGGTCAAGGTTTTGGCAGGACGCGACAAGGGCAAGACAGGAAAAGTGGTTCACGTTTATCCTAAAAAAAATCGTGCCATGGTGGAAGGCGTCAACATGGTTAAGAAGCACATGCGCCGCAGTCAGCAACATCCTCAAGGGGGTGTGGTCAGTCAAGAACTGCCGATCCACCTTAGCAATTTAAGTTTACTTGATTCTGTCTCCAACAAACCGACCCGTATTAAGGTGTTGGTAGCCAAAGACGGTTCAAAACAAAGAGTTTCAGCAAAAAATAAGGCAATTATTTAATCTTATGTCAAAGACACAAGCAAATCTTCAAGTCGCATACGAAAAAGAGCTTCTTCCGCAGCTCATGAAAAAGTTTGGCTACACCAGCAGGATGCAGGCTCCGCGTTTGCGTAAAATCGTGGTGAACATGGGGGTAGGAAAAGGAGCTGAAGATATCAAGATTGTGGAGCAAGCTCAGTACGAGCTAACCAATATCACCGGACAAAAAGCCGTGATTACCCGCTCCAAGAAGGCCATCTCCAATTTTAAAATTCGCGAGAACGCCCCCGTGGGTTGCTGTGTGACATTGCGTCGCCGGGTGATGTACGAGTTTCTGGAGCGTTTGACACGAGTCGCTTTGCCGCGTGTGCGTGACTTTCGTGGTTTGAACGCCAGAGGCTTTGATGAGAATGGAAACTTTACTTGCGGAATTCAGGAACAAAATATTTTTCCAGAAATCGAAACTGATAAAGTAACGCGTACTCAGGGGATGGACATCACTTTTGTGATCAACTCAGGATCCAGGGAAGCTTCTTATGAGTTGCTGAGTCTTTTTGGTGTCCCTTTCAGGCAAAAAACTGAAAAACCTGTAGCACAAAAACCCCAAGCCGTAGCGGCTTAAAACGAGAGAATTATGGCAAAATTATCATTGATGCTAAAGCAACAAAGGCCGCCTAAGTTTAAGACTCAGGCCTATAACCGTTGTCAGCTATGCGGTAAGACCCGGGGGTACTACCGGAAATTTAAACTTTGCAGAATTTGCCTGAGGGAGTTGGCTTCCAAAGGTGATATCCCAGGTCTTTTGAAGGCTAGTTGGTAAGTAAAGAACAAAGGAAAAAAGCATGTCTCTAAGTGATCCTATCGCCGATGCGCTTACGTGTATTCGTAATGCCAATCGGGTAAAAAAAGAAAGAGTGGATATCAAAGCTTCCAAAGCTTTAGCATCTATTCTCAAGGTATTGCGCACTGAGCGCTTTATCCATGATTTTCGTTTGATTGATGATAAGAAGCAGGGCATTCTAAGGGTGTATTTGCGTAAAGCCAATGAATCACTGCGCAAGATCAATCGGATTGTCCGAGTTTCTCGCCCGGGCTTAAGAATTTATACTCAAAAAAATGAGATTCCCACGGTGTTAAACGGACTTGGAATCTGTGTGCTTTCAACGCCTCAGGGCATTTTATCGGGTGAAGAAGCCCGCAAAAAAAATGTCGGCGGTGAAGTGATCGCGAAGGTCTGGTAATTATGTCAAGAGTCGGTAAAAAACCCATTGATATTCCTAAGACAGTCAAGATGGTGCTTGAGCACTCAACCGTGAAGGTGGAAGGGCCTAAGGGAAAGCTATCCTTTCAGGTTCACTCGCGCGTGAAGGCTTCCTTAAAAGAGGGAGTGTTTACCGTGCAGCCTTTTAGCAACTCAAAAGTAGATCGTGCGCTCCAAGGGACCACTCGTAGCTGTGTTTCCAATATGATCAAAGGAGTCACTGAGGGTTATGTGAAAGAGTTGAGCATCGAGGGAGTCGGTTTTAAGGCGGCGGTTCAGGGGAAGCAACTCAATTTATCCCTCGGCTTTACTCATCCGGTTCTATTTGATATTCCGGAAGGTCTTGCGGTTGAAACACCCAAGCCAACGATTATTTTTGTGAAGGGAATTGATAAAGTGCAGGTAGGGCAGTTTGCGGCAAAGATTCACAAGGTTTATGAGGCAGAGCCTTACAAGGGTAAGGGAGTGCGTTATGCCGGTGAAGTTGTCCGTAGAAAAGCCGGAAAGACGGTAACTAAGTAATGAAACCAAAAATTAGAGAAAACTCAAGTCGTATCATTCGTCATTATCGTTCACGTAAAAAAGTGGTGGGAACGCCTGAGCGTCCGCGCCTCTGTTTGTCACCCAGCCTGAACCATTTCCAGGCTCAAGTGATCAACGATTTTGACCAAAAAACAGTATTCGGTCTTTCAACGTCCTCAGAGGAGTTTAAGAAGAAGTCGGGGCTGAAGTCGACGGGAAATGTTAAGGCCGCCGAAGCGTTTGGGAAATTTTTTGCAGAAAAGGCCAAAGCCAGTGGTGTCGATAAAGTGGTTCTCGATCGCTCCGGCTACTTGTATCATGGGCGCGTCAAAGCTTTCGCCGAGGCGGCGCGCGCACAAGGTTTGTCGTTCTAACCTAGTTAAAGGAAAATATTCGTGGATAAAAAAGATTTTAAGCCCAAAGGAAAAGGAAAAGCACCCATCAAGTCTGATGTGGTGAATGCGCCTCTCAATCAAGCCGCTGTTGCGACAGCGGCCGGGGAAGTGGTGGAGATGGTCAAGAAAAAGGATCGCCGTCCACGGCGCTCCGCCCAGCAAGAAGCTCCTTCTGAGTTTATGGAGAAGGTGGTTGCGGTGAATCGTGTTGCCAAGGTAGTCAAGGGTGGTAAGCGTTTTTCTTTCTCCGCACTGGTTGTGATGGGGGACATGAAGGGCCGGGTAGGTTTTGGTTTGGGCAAAGCCAATGAAGTTCAAGACGCGATTCGCAAAGGAATTTTTCAAGCTAAAAAAAGTATGTTTCGTGTTCCTATCAAGGGCACGACCATCCCTCATGAGGTGATCGGTCATTTTGGCGCCGCTCGAGTGATGATGAAGCCCGCAGCTCCTGGAACAGGAGTTATTTCGGGTGGGGCCGTACGTGCGGTGTGCGAATCAGCCGGGATCAAAGATATTCTGACAAAGTCCTTAGGTTCGGACAATGCGCTGAACGTGGTGCGTGCAACCACGGATGGTTTAATGAGTTTGATGGAGTCTACTACCCATGCTTGATCAATTAAGAAGGCCTCAAGGGGCTAGAAAAAGACATAAAGTTGTTGGTCGTGGCCGTGGGTCAGGACATGGAAAAACTTCCGGTCGCGGAAACAAAGGGCAAAATGCTCGTGCGTCGGGGGGTGTGCGTCCTGGATTTGAAGGCGGTCAGATGCCCCTCATTCGTCGTATCCCCAAGAGAGGCTTTACTTTTACCCCGAAGGCCAAGTATGAGGTTGTTTCTTTAGAAAGTCTAGGGCGCTTTTCTGCCGGGACCGAGGTAACTCCTGAAATTCTTAAAACAGCCAAGCTTGTCAATCGCAAGGGCCCCAGAGTCAAAATTTTAGGGGATGGCAATCTCAAGCATGCCCTGACAATCAAAGCTCATGCATTTTCTAAATCAGCTCTTGAAAAAATCAAGAACGCTGGCGGCAAGGCGCAAGTGATCGCGGTTGCCTCCAAGGCCTCTAAAGCTTCCTAATGCTTCAGGCATTTGTCGATTCTTTTAAAATACCGGATCTAAAAAAGAAGATTTTAATTACATTCGGTATTATTGCTGTTTATCGTTTTGGCACGTTTATTCCAACGCCGGGGATTGACGGCGCAAAGCTTGCCGTGTTCTTTGATAATTTGACGCGCTCTCAAGGGAACAATCTTTTTGGCGTCATGAATCTTTTTTCAGGCGGAGCGATTCACCGTCTGACTATTTTTGCTTTGGGAATTATGCCCTACATCTCAAGCTCTATCATCATGCAGCTTTTGACCGTGGTGGTTCCGGCTTTGGAAAAGTTGGCCAAAGAAGGCGAGATGGGGCGGCGTAAGATCAATCAATACACCCGCTATGGCACAGTGATTTTATCCCTGATCCAATCTTTCTTTATTGCTCTATGGCTTGAAAATCCAGCTCGCTTCGACGGGCTTGAGATTGTGGCCCAACCGGGTTGGGGTTTTCGTTTATTGACGGTATTGACCCTGACCACAGGTTCTGCGTTTATTATGTGGTTGGGTGAGCAGATTCAAGAAAAAGGGATAGGGAACGGGATGTCTCTTTTGATTTCCGTTGGTATTCTCTCAAGAGTTCCCACCTCCATCTTTCAGTTAATTGAGCTCATGAAGCCAGGTCGCGCGGCAGCAGCCGGCGTTGGCAATATAGATTTTTTAAAGTTGATCTTTATGTTGGGTGTGATGGTTTTGGCCATTGTGGCTGTTGTGTTGCTGACACAAGGAGAGAGAAAGATTCCTGTGCAGTACGCCAAGCGGGTCGTGGGTAGGAAGGTATTCGGCGGGCAATCGACCTTTATTCCATTTAAGGTCAATAATGGTGGTGTGATGCCCATCATTTTTGCTCAGTCTATTATTTTATTCCCGGCAACGATTGGTATTTTTGTCCCCAATCATTTTATTCAGCAGGCGGCCGCCGCGTTGGCTCAAGGAAACTTGGCTTACCAGCTAGCCACCATGTTTTTAATCGTATTTTTTAGCTATTTTTACACGGCAATTGCTTTTAATCCCATTGATGTAGCCGAAAACATGAAAAAATACGGTGGTTTTATCCCCGGAGTTCGGCCCGGAACGCCGACGGTAGAATATTTTGATTTTATTATTAATCGTATTACTTTGCCTGGCGGTATTTTTCTAGCGGTGATAGCCATCGCTCCCGATTTTATTGGATGGGCTCTCAGGCTGCCCCCGACGATTGCTGATTTTTTTGGTGGAACCGCCCTCTTGATTGTGGTGGGTGTGAGCTTGGATACCATCAAGCAGATTGAGTCACAGCTGATTATGCGTCACTACGAAGGCTTTATGAAGCATGGGCGCATTCGAGGAAGACAGCGAGCAGGCTACTAAAAAGATATGAGACTCGTTCTTTTAGGCCCTCCGGGCGCAGGGAAGGGGACGCAGGCGCAGGTTCTTTCAAAAGATTTAGCAGTGCCCCATATTTCTACTGGGGATATGTTGCGCGAGGCTCTTCGCTCGGCGTCTGTGCTTGGTTTAAAAGCCAAGGAATACATGGATCGCGGTGAATTGGTTCCTGACGATCTGGTGATTGCCTTAGTCCGTGAGAGGCTAAGTCAGCCCGATGCCAAAAAGGGATTTATTTTGGACGGATATCCGAGGACTCCAGATCAAGCCGAAAGCCTTGGGAAAACACTAGCTGATCTTAAGATGCCTTTGGATGTGACGCTTTATTTTAAGACAAGTCTCCTTGTGATCATTCGTCGTTTGGGTGGGCGCAGGATTTGCAGTCAATGTGGCAAGACTTATCACATGACCAATTTTCGCCCGAAGGTAGACGGTGTTTGTGATGTCTGCCAAGGTTCTTTGATGCAAAGACCGGATGATCGCGAAGAGGCGATTGAAAATCGTCTTAAAGTTTACGAAAAGCAAACAGCACCGCTCATTGAATATTATAAAGAAAAAAATCTTCTTGAAGAGATCTCAGGGGATCTGGAAGTCGATGACCTGAATATTGTCTTGGAGGAAATTTTCAAGAGAAGAGGCCTTGTCGGGAATCGAATACAAAACATCCGCTGAGCTTGATTTGATGCGTCAAGCGGGTCGCATTGTCTCAGGCCTATTAAAGCAGATGGCTCAGGAGGCTAAGGCAGGGGTTAGGACTCTCGATCTAGATCGAATCGCAGAACATTTTATCAGGTCTCATGGCGGTGAGCCTGCGTTTAAAGGTTATTACGGATTTCCATCATCCATTTGTGCCTCGGTGAATGAGGAAGTGGTCCACGGGATCCCTGGGAATCGAGTTCTTGTGGACGGAGATATTATCGGGGTTGATGTCGGCGTCATCTATAAAGGTTTTTTTTCGGATGCTGCAAGAACTTTTGCCATCGGAAAAGTGGATGAGGCTAGTCGCAAGTTGATTGACGTGACCCGCGAAGCAATGAACCAGGGAATTAAGCAGGCGATTGTAGGAAATCGAGTTTCAGATATTTCTTGGGCGGTTCAGTCGTATGCGGAAAGTCATGGTCTTTCTGTGGTGCGTCAGTATGTCGGGCATGGAATCGGGCGTCACTTGCATGAAGACCCTCAGGTGCCAAATTATGGCAAGCCGGGACAGGGGGCCAAGCTCGTTGAGGGGATGGCTCTGGCCATTGAGCCGATGTTAAATCTGGGAAGTGCCGAAGTTGAGCTCTTAAAAGATGGCTGGACGGTTGTCACAAAAGATGGTAAAAGATCAGGACATTTCGAACAGACAGTTTTTGTGGGGAAGGGGTATCCGGAGGTCGTAACGGAGTAAAGGGCAATGGCAAAAGAAGAAGCGATACAAGTAGAAGGTGTGGTAGTCGAGGCGCTTCCTAATGCCATGTTTCGGGTAACTCTTGAAAATCAACACTTGGTGTTGGCGCATGTATCGGGTAAAATGCGCATGAATTTTATTCGTATTCTTCCCGGGGACAAGGTGATGTTGGAATTGTCACCCTATGATTTGACGCGTGGTCGTATTATTTACCGCGTGAAGTAATTTTAGGAGAAAAAAATGAAAGTTCGTGCGAGTGTAAAAAGAATTTGTGACAACTGCAAAATTGTGCGCCGCAAAAGAGTGGTGCGCGTGATTTGCTCTAATCCTAAACATAAACAAAGACAAGGATAATACCTGACATGCCGAGAATTGCCGGGGTCGATCTTCCCAAAGAGAAAAAAATTTACGTCTCTTTAAGTTATATCTATGGAATTGGAAGGCACAATTCTTTGGATATCTTAAAACAAGCCCGGATCAGTCCGGATGTTCGCGCCAAGAATTTGACCGATGAAGAGGCGTCAAGAATTGCCGCGATTATTCAAAAAGACTATAAAGTCGAAGGAAATCTTCGTCGCGATTTAGCGCTCAACATCAAGCGCTTGATGGATATCCAATCCTATCGTGGAAGCCGTCATAAGAAGAGTTTGCCTGTTCGTGGTCAGAGAACGCGTACCAATGCGAGAACTCGTAAAGGACCCAAGAAAACAATCGGAGCGCAACGTAAGAAGGAAGCAGCACCCGCCGCTAAACCGGCAGGCGATGCAAAGAAAAAATAAATAGGAGGAAGTAAAGTAAGTGGCGAAAGCAAAAAAGTTTAAATCCAGAAAGAAAGTAGTACGCAATGTCTCCGAGGGCGTGGCGCATATTTTGGCGACGTTCAACAATACACAAGTGACCATCACAGACCGCACTGGAAATGTTGTTTCTTGGGCTAGCTGTGGTTCATCAGGATTTTCTGGGTCCAAAAAATCAACTCCTTTTGCGGCACAGATTGCTGCTGAGCAGGCTGCTAAAAAATCTTTAGAGCATGGAATGAAGACCGTGGAAGTGTATGTCAAGGGCCCCGGATCAGGAAGAGAGTCAGCGATCCGTGCGTTGCAGGCGACAGGTCTTTCGATTAGTTTGATTAAGGATGTGACGCCTATTCCGCATAACGGATGCCGTCCTCCCAAGAGAAGGAGGGTCTAATTATGGCACGTTATTGCGCATCAGTTTGCCGTTTGTGTCGTCGTGAACGAGTCAAGCTTTTCTTAAAAGGAACCCGCTGCTACACCCCAAAGTGCGCTGTTGAAAAGCGTGAGTATGTTCCAGGCATGCATGGACAGAATCGTCAAAAGTTATCCGACTATGGTATCCAGCTTCGCGAAAAACAAAAAGTGAAGCGCATCTATGGTGTGCTAGAGCGTCAGTTTAAGTTTTATTTCAAGAACGCCTCTCGCTCTAAAGGGGTTACCGGTGTGACGCTTTTGCAGATTCTTGAAACACGGCTAGACAATGTTCTTTATCGCATGAGTCTTGCGGCTTCTCGTGCCGAAGCTCGACAGATTGTCCGTCACGGGCATGTTTGGGTGAATGGTCGCCAGGTAAGCATTCCTTCTTTCCAAGTAAGCGTGGGGGATGTCATTCAAGGCAAAGGAACCGATAAGCTGACGGAGCGTTTTAAAGTGGTTCTTGAGCAAAATAAAGATCAAAGAAAATCCGAGTGGTTGACTTTGGATCCAAGCAATTTTAGGGCAACGGTTAAAAAGATGCCTGAGAGATCAGACATCCAGATGCCGATCCAAGAGCAGTTGATCGTCGAATTGTACTCGAAGTAAAAAATTATCTTTTGCCCGTCTGCGTCGTTGCTTCTTCTCGGTATAGTTTTTACTATGCCTCGTCGTCGCGCCTCGCATACGGCCAAAATCTAAATTTTTTTTGTAATTTTATTGTAGGACGTCCGAACTGTGACGGGACGAGTGCGTCGTCACGGAAAATAGTAGTATTTTTAAGGAGATAGACCATGGGCATAGCGCTAAGATCGTTTGAAATACCCAAAAAACTTGAATGCGATGAAGAATCACTGACAAATTTCTACGGGAAATTTGTTGCAGAGCCTTTTGAAAGAGGTTATGGAGTGACCATTGGAAACTCACTGCGTCGCGTGCTCTTGTCCTCCCTGGAAGGAACCGCTGTTACCTCCATCAAGATCGATGGTGTTTCGCATGAATTTGGAACACTTCCCGGCGTTGTTGAAGATGTTACCGAGATCATTTTGAATGTGAAGAATTTAGTGTTGCGTTCCCATAGCCGCTCCCCTAAAACTTTGCGTCTTGAGGTAAGTGAAAAGGGAAGCATCACAGCAAAAGATATCATTACCGATGAGACCATTGAGGTGGTAAATCCCGATCTTCACATTGCCACACTGACCAAAAATGTTTCCTTCCACATGGAATTTGAAGTTCAAAAAGGTCGTGGTTATGTTCCTGCCGATCGAAACAAGAAAGAGGGGCAGGCGGTCGGGGTAATTGCGATTGACTCTATTTTTACCCCTGTCAAACGAGTTAACTTTCATGTGGAAGATACTCGTGTCGGTCAGATGACCGATTATGACAAGCTCATCATGGAAGTGTGGACCAACGGCAGTGTTAGCCCTAAAGATGCGATGCTGTTTGCGTCAAACATTTTCCAAAGACATTTGGATGTGTTTGTTAATTTTGGCAAGCTTCCGGAAGAGGAAACAGCAATGGATTCTTCCGACAATAAAGAGAGCGAATTTTACAAGAGACTTTCCCAGCCTGTATCTGAGATGGAGCTTTCTGTGCGCAGCGCCAATTGCTTGCGTGAAGCTCATATCAAAACGATTGGAGAGCTGGTCAGTAAGTCCGAAATGGAAATGCTTAAGTATCGCAACTTTGGCAAAAAATCTTTAACAGAGATCACCAATATCCTGAAAGAAATGGGTCTTGGTTTTGGAGTGGCCATTGATGCAGAGAAGCTTAAGAAATATAGCGGAGATGCCGAATAATGAGACACAATCGCCGCACCAAACGCTTTGGGCGGAGCCTGGGTGAGCGCCGGGCGATGCTTGAAAATATGGTTTCAAGTCTTTTAGCCCATCAGCAAATTACTACGACCCTGGCAAAAGCCAAAGAAGCCAAACGTCTGGCGGATCGTGTGATTCATCTGGGGAAAACAGATTCTCTGGCGGCTCGCCGTCAGGTGTTTTCCTACTTGCAGGATCATACGCTTACGTCCAAGGTTTTTAAGGATGTCTCTCCTCGTTTTAAGGCTCGTCAAGGGGGATATACGCGCATTCTTCAGCTGTCTCGCCGCAAGGGAGATGGAGCGCAGTTGGCTCTTCTAGAACTAACGGAAAAGGAAATCAGACTTAAGACGCCGGTAAAGAAGAAAAAGCAGGCTGCCACCGAAGAAGCTCATGATCATTCAAAGCATGATCACGATCATGATCATGGTCATGAGACTGAAACTCGGTCTAAATCCAAGCCTGATGCGGGTCCTTCCAAGGGTCAGCCCAAGTCAGGTTTTATGAAGAATATCGGCAACTTTTTTAGAAAGCAGGGAGGCAGTTAAGACAGCCTGTTTTTTAAAGTAAATCGGACGGATGAAGCCTCTTTTGTTTACCAACAAAAGAGGCTTTTTGCTATAATACGACCTGTTTTTTAAACCGGGGGCATTGACCGTGAGCATACAAGTTCAAAATAATTTTTCTTATAAAATCGCTAGCCGCATGGCTAAAGTTTCGCCTTCGGCAACACTCAAGCTGACCTCTAAAGCCAAAGAAATGAAAGCCAAAGGTTTTCCTGTCATCAGTTTCGGTGCGGGAGAGCCTGACTTTGATACCCCTCAAGCCGTGAAGGATGAGGCTATCCGCTGCCTTCAATCTGGATATACAAAATATACACCCACCTCTGGAATTCCAGAGCTAAGATCAGCCGTCTGCAAAAAGTTTTTAGAGGATCAGGGATTGCAATATACGCCAGAGGAAGTGGTGATTTCTTGCGGAGCTAAGCATTCTCTTTATAATTTGATTCAGGTTTTGTGCGAGCCGCAGGATGAGGTTCTTATTCCGACGCCTTACTGGGTGAGTTATCCCGAGATGGTTTATCTAGCGGGTGGGAATCCTGTTTTTATTCAAACAGTGCAGGAAGAGGGATTTCGCCTGACACCTGAGCGTCTTCGTAAAGCCCTAACCCCCAAGAGCAAAATTTTGTTTTTAAATAGCCCGTCCAATCCTACCGGAGGAATTCTGGAGGAGAAGGATTTACGAGCCATCGCCGATATCGTGGTCGAAAAAAATCTGATTTGTATTAGCGATGAGATTTATGAATATTATTTGTACAATGGATTGAAACACGTATCTATTGCTTCCTTCAACGAGGAAATTAAAAAGCGCACCTTTGTGGTCAATGGCACTTCCAAAAGCTACTCGATGACAGGTCTTCGGATCGGTTATTTAGCGGGCGCCGCGGAAGTGGTCAAAAAAATAGGGATCCTTCAGGATCATTCGACCTCCAACCCCACCTCCATCAGTCAAAAAATGGCGGTGGCAGCCTTGCAGTTACCCAAGAGCTATCGGGAAGAGGTGCGTCAGATTTTTGAAAAGCGCAGTCGGCTCATGGTGGACTTGGTTTCTAAGGTCAAAGGATTCAAGCCCTTTGTTCCTCAAGGTGCGTTTTATGTTTTCTGTGATATTTCAGGAACAGGGCTTACCTCGGAAGTTCTTTGTGAAAAACTTCTAGAGGAGATCCATGTGGCCATTATTCCGGGAAAAAGTTTTGGGTCGGACCAGCATGTCCGTTTTAGTTTTGCTTCCAGTGAGAAAGATATACAAGAAGGCTTGGCGCGTATTACCGCGTGGGCCGCTAAACGATAAACAAGGATAAAAGTGATGTCAAAAAAAATTACATTAATTCCGGGGGATGGGATAGGGCCTGAGGTTTCGCTTGCCATGCAGCGTTGTGTGGATGCAACCGGTGTTGCGATTGAATGGGAGACGGTGCATGCCGGAACCGATATCATGGAGAAGGCAGGGACCCCGCTTCCTCAGAATGTGCTAGATTCCGTCAAAAAAAATAAAGTAGCCATCAAGGGTCCTGTGACGACCCCGGTGGGCTCCGGATTTCGCTCGGTGAACGTGGCATTGAGAAAAGAGTTGGATCTTTTTGCTTGTTTGCGGCCTTGCAAGCTTTATTCCGGAGTGAAGAGCCGTTATGAAAATATCGATCTGATCATTGTCCGAGAAAATACAGAAGATCTTTATGCGGGGATAGAGTTTGATGCAAATACGCCGGAGTGCAATGATCTGGTGACAAAGATAAAGCAGTTAAATCCGAAGGCCATGATGCATCCAAATCCTGCGATCAGCATCAAGCCGATTTCGGAATATGGCACAAAGCGTATTGTCAAATTTGCTTTTGAAACGGCGATTAAAAATAATCGTAAAAAAGTCACGGCGGTTCACAAAGCTAATATTATGAAATGCTCGGATGGTCTTTTCCTGCGTGTGGCCCGAGAAGTGGCCAAAGAGTACGAGGGGAAGATACAGTTTGAAGACCGGATCGTGGATAATATGTGCATGCAGTTGGTGCAATATCCCAACGATTATGACGTGCTGGTTCTTCCGAATCTCTACGGGGATATTCTTTCCGATCTTTGCGCGGGTCTTATCGGCGGACTTGGAATTGCTCCGGGAGCTAACATTGGAGAGGGGATTGCTCTCTTTGAAGCGACCCATGGCAGCGCTCCAAAATACAAGGGACTCAACAAAGCCAATCCGACAGCGATGATTCTCTCAAGCGTGCTAATGCTCCACCACATCGGCGAAGCTAGTGCCGCCAATCGCCTGGAAAACGCGGTAGCCCAGGTGCTCAAGGAAGGTAAATCTGTCACCTACGATCTTAAAAAAGACCGTACGGATCCTACGGCCGTGGGTACCAGTCAGATGGCAGACGCTATTATTAAAGTTCTCCAAAGTAAATAATCGCTCATGTCCCGATTGCTTGAAAAAATAGTCACAACCCAAAGAAGGTTGCCTGACTGGCTTCGACGTGATCTTGCCTCAGGCCATCAGGCCCCGCAAACCGATACCCTAATTAAGGATCTGGGTTTGCATACGATCTGTGAAAGCGGACGCTGCCCCAATCGGAATGAGTGCTACTCCCAAAAGACAGCGACGTTTATGATTATGGGAGATATCTGTACTCGCAGCTGTAAATTTTGCTCGGTCAGTATCGGGAAGCCTGAAGTGTTGGATGTCGAGGAGCCTCGGCGCGTGGCGGAGGCAACAAGAAAGCTAGGGCTCAAACACGTCGTGGTCACTTCCGTGAATCGTGACGATTTGGAGGATGAGGGAGTTTCTCATTTTGTCCAAGTGATTGAAGAGCTCAAAAAAATCACCCCTTTACCTATCATTGAAATTCTTACCCCTGATTTTAAACGCACTCAGAGACTGGCGGTCCGCAATATTTTACAAGTTGAGCCTGATATTTTTAATCATAACGTAGAAACGGTGCCCAGGCTTTATCGTGGTGTCCGGCCTCAGGCGGTGTATGAAAAATCCCTCCAGATTTTTCGTGAAATCCGTGCGGTTTCAAGCAGAGTCTTGACCAAGAGTGGGTTGATGCTGGGGCTAGGGGAGACCCGAGAGGAAGTGTTGCAGGTGTTGCAGGACTTGCGCGACGCGGGTTGTGATATTTTGACACTCGGCCAGTATTTACAGTCAAGCACTTTGGGTCTTCCAGTGGCCGAGTATATTCATCCGGATAGCTTTGCTCAGTACAAGCAGGAAGCTCAAGAGATGGGTTTTGTTTGGGTGGAGAGTGCTCCTTATGTCCGCAGTTCTTTTCATGCCAAAGAATCTTTTGAGGCGTTGTCGCGTTCGATTGAAGAAAGAAGATCGCGGCCGGAGCCGACGTGATCTGTGTCATCATCCCCGGATATAATGAGGGGAAAAATATTGCGCGGGTGGTTCGAGAAGTTTGTGGGTTTGGACTGACGGTCCTGGTGGTGGATGATGGTTCCAAAGACGACACGGCCGAGCAGGCCCAAAAAGCAGGCGCCGAAGTTGTGTCTTATCAACCCAATCGTGGCAAAGGGGCTGCTCTCCAGCAGGGAATTCAGTGGTTCTTGAAGAAGACTTCCTGCGAGGCTGCTATTTTTATGGATTCGGATGGACAGCATCGTTCCTCGGATTTAAGTGTTTTCCTAAAAGAATTTGAAAATTCTGATGCAGACATGGTGATCGGCAATCGCATGAGCGATCCAAAAGGAATGCCGTGGTTACGTCGAGCAACCAATCGTTTGATGTCGGCTCTTCTTTCTGGGATTGCCGGACAGCAGGTGCCGGACACTCAGTGTGGATACCGCCTGCTTCGACGCGGCATTCTTTCTCGTCTTAAGCTGCAATCCGCGCATTTTGAAGTAGAGTCTGAAATGATTTTGGAAGTGGCACGCTTGGGCGGTCGCATTGTTTCTGTGCCCATCCACTCTGTTTACGAGGGAGGTGGCAGCCATATCCAGCCGGGTCGGGATACGCTCCGGTTCATTCAATTTTTGTGGAAACGTTTTACAACTAAATCATAAGAATGGCAGTGGCCCTTAACTGGGCCTTCAAAGGGAAGAGGGTGTAAACCCCTCACGGTCCCGCCGCTGTGATCCAGGCTTGGAAGATTTGTTCCAAGCACTTTTTGACCAATACCACTGTCTTTTTTTTGGACGGGAAGGGGTTAAAAAGCTGGAGAGTCAGAAGACCTGCTGCCGTTCTGGAACCTTCAACCTTCTTTACGAGGCATAAAGATGAAAAAATATAGTATTTCCTCCCTGTTTTCACTTCTGGCTGTTTTCACTTTTTTCGGAATTTGTTGGGCGCAAGATCAGAATATCCCTGAAAAAAATACCGGTACTTTTTTTGATTTGGGAAATATTTTTGTAGGAAGCAAAAGACTTCCGAGTCCTTTTGGAGAATTTGTCTCAGATTCTGTGAGCTCTACAAGCGTCGTTACAAGAAACGCTCTTGAGCGCAAGGGTTCTAAAACCTTGCCTGAGGCGCTTCAAGAGGTGCCCAGCCTTGCCTTGACCGATTTGGTGGGGAATGGGGAAGAGCCTACTTTAGACTTCCGTGGTTTTAATGAGGGTCAGGAGGTTGTGTTTTTGCTAGATGGGGTGCGCTTGAATGAGCCCAAGTCTAACAATATCAATTTTTCTTTACTCCCCATTTCCATGCTTAATCGAGTTGAAATCAGCCGTGGTGGGTCTTCTTTTCTTTATGGGGAGGGGGCAGTGGGCGCGACAGTCAACTTAAGTACTCGACGTCCTTTGCAGGATGGGTTTTCAGGGACACTGACAAGTTTTGCGGGGAGTTTTAATGAGTGGGGGGAAGTGTTTGAAGTGAGCGCCAAAGAAAAAAATTTAGCACTCTACCTAACAGGGGAGCTTACTCATCGTGAAGGGTTTCGCCAGAATTCCTCCGTCGAGAAAGAAAACTTTTATTCAAAATTTTTCTGGGAGGTCTCAGAAAAAATGAAAACCAGCTTTACTTTTCTGCATGGCTGGGCGCATCTGGATCGATCGGGAAGTATTCGAGAGTCACTTTTACAAGCGCTAGGTCGCGAAGCAACGGAGAGGCCTCGGAATTTTGCGGAGCTTGAATCAGATCTTGGAATTTTTGATTTTATTTTTTTGCCACAAGAAGAGATTTCGGTCACAGGAAACTTTTTTTTAAAGAAAACATCCGAGCTATCGGTAGCCAATTTTGCTACGTTTGTGACCAACGATAACGAGCTAGTTTTGGATACAGATAGCTTTGGGTTTACTCTCCAAGCGGAACACTCCAAAAATATTCCGTGGAACTTGAACGAAAATTTAATTTTGGGGGTGGATTTTGTCCATCACGGAATCGATGAAGAGGACTTTAGCCGTTCCAAAGCAACGCTTCAGAGAATCGCTCAGACGGTAGATTCGGACTCTACCAAGGAGGCGACAGGAATTTTTTCAAAACTATCCGTATCGTGGAATGAGCGAGTGGGAGCTTACTATGGCCTAAGATATGACGCCATCCGTTTTAAAAATGAGGATCGAATCAATCTGGATAACAACCAACCCTCTAACCTTTCAAAAATCAGTCAGTCGGCGGGTATTTCTTACCAGATTGTGGAGCCTCTGGCGGCCTCTGTGACCTACAGCCACTCGTTTAAGGCGCCGAATTTGAGCGATCTTTATGCCAACCCTTTGTTTGGGGGAAATCCTGCGTTAAAACCCGAAGAATCCTCTGATCTTGAGGCGGGGCTGCGCTTCAGTCAGTGGGGGACATTGATCAAAAGCACTTGTTTTATGATACGGCGGACCAACGAAATTGGTTTTGATCCCGGTTTTACGGATCCACCTTTTATCTTCGGGAGAAATAATAACTTTGGAAAAACCCTGAGAACTGGAATTGAGAATTTTGTCGAATGGAGGCCCTTTTCATTTTTTAGGACTTACGCTTCCCACACTTACACGGAAGCGATTTTTAAGTCCAATCTCAACGCCGATCCTTTTGCGACGGATCCCTTTGAAAATCAAATCAGCGGGGATCATATTCCCATGGTGCCTCGTAACCGGTGGAGTGCCGGCGTCGGGGCGGAGCCTGTCAAAAATCTTAAAATAGATCTGGATATGATCTCGGTCTCAAAACAAGTGCTCACCAATGACATTAACAACGACCGCAACGGCCGTAGGCTTCCGGCTTACACCGTTTTTAATCTCAACACCTCTTATGAGTGGGAGGGTTGGCGCTTGTCTTTTGAAATCAACAACTTATTCGACGAGCAGTACGAAGCTGGCGGTAGTCTGGGTGCCGCGCCAAGCCCCTTCAACACCGACCCAACCGTAGAAGACAATTTCTTCGTCCCCGCCCCCGGCCGCAGCTACGGAGTAACGCTCCGTTATTCTTGGTAGTTCTTAAGTGTTGGAGTTTTGTATTACTTTATTTCTCTCTGTTGCCGTGACTTAAGTTGTAAGTTGGGAGAACTCTCGGCCTATTGGCCGAAAAAGGCTGTGCAAAAGGCGTTGCCCTCGGCCAACCGGCCGTCTCTCTCCAACTTACAACTCAAGTCACAAGCAGGCAAAAGAGAGAAATAAAGTAATACAAAACTCCAATTACCCTGAAAAGATTTGCCAGCCACCCAGCT
>CAZCDB010000007.1:0-10065 GCA_964497635.1 uncultured Planctomycetia bacterium
AGGCCGAGAGTTCTCCCAACTTATGAGTGGAGTCACGGCAACAGAGAAAATAAAAGAAAAAAGAACCTTGCCGCGACACATTTTTTTAGGGATTCATAACTCATGCTAAAGTTATCTTATAATTTTTTATTTTTTTTGTTTTCTATTTTTTATTTGCCTATGTTTATTTTAAAAGGGAAGGGGCGGGGTGGGTTTGGGTCGCGGTTGGGGAAGGTTCCGGATGAGATTGTGCAAAAACTTAAAGGGAAAAAAGTGCTGTGGGTGCATGCGGTTTCGGTGGGGGAAGTGGCGCTGGCTTTAAGGCTTTTAAAACATTGGCAGAGCTTATTTCCCAAGATTTGTTTTGTTCTTACGACCACGACGGTGGCAGGGTATGAGGTGGCGTCCAAGACAAAGTCTGAAGAAGTGACTCTTTTGCATTTTCCTGTGGATTTTGGGTTTTCGGTGCGGCGTTTTATCCGATCGATTGGGCCTGGGGCGGTGGTGATGATGGAAACAGAGGTGTGGCCTAATCTTGTTTGGGAGCTTCAGTCCAAAAAAATACCGCTCTTAATTTTGAATGGACGCATTTCAGATCGTGCGATTGGTAGTTATCGACGGGTTCGATGTTTTTTGAAGTCTATTTTTGGGGCCTTAACGGCTGTGGGGGCTCAAGAAGAAGAAATGAGACAACGTTTTATTGAGTTGGGAGCCGAGCCTTCCAGAGTGGTGACCACCGGAAACCTTAAATTTGACTGGGAGCCTTCAGCCGGAGCTTCACCGGAGCTTGTCCAGCTCAGACAAAAGCTGATCCGGTCGGGTGATTTTCTGCTGGTTGCGGCCAGCACTCATGCAGGTGAAGAAGAAATATTTTTTGATCTCTACAAGGAGCTTAAGCCGGGGCTACCGCGCTTGCAGCTATTGATGGCCCCAAGGCATTTGGACCGTCTTTCTTCAATTGAAACGGCGGCTTCCGCAAGATCTCTTCGATTAAAAAGAGTTTTCATCGACGCGGCAAACGGTTATGATGATTCCTCGGATGGGGTATGGATTTTGGACCGAATGGGGGTTTTGGCCCACTTTTATCCGGTGGCTGACGCGGTGTTTGTTGGCGGGAGTTTAGTGCCGGTCGGGGGGCACAATCTTGTGGAACCGGCTTATTTTGGAAAGCCTGTTTTATTTGGTTGCCACACCCAAAATTTTCAAGAAATGTCAGAATTGTTTTTGAAGAAAGGCGCTGCTTTTCGGTTGGAGGGCGCCAAGGAGCTCAAGGAAAAACTGATTTTATTGTATCAAAACCAAGCGACAGGACGACAGATGGGCGAAGCGGCGCATCGGCTGCTTTCCAGTTGCCGAGGCGCTCTCAAGGCAAACACAGATTTGTTGGTTCAAGCGACAGGAGAATTTCTCAAGTGAAGAAAAAAATAGCTTCTTTTCTAGCATCCATTTATAAAAAAGGTCTGGATATTTCTCAAGCCAAATACAAGAAGGGGTCGCCTTCTGTCCGCAAATCCAAAGCACGTGTGATCAGCGTGGGGAACTTGACCTGGGGTGGGACGGGGAAGACTCCCTTGGTGGCAAAGCTTGCCAGTGAGCTTTCGCAGATGGGCAAAAAAGTGGCTGTGCTCACTCGTGGGTATGGGCAGGATGAAGTGCGGGAGCTTAAGAAAAAGCTTCCTCAGGTACCCATCGTGGTGGGGCGTGACCGTATTCGTACGGCTCAGGAAGCGGTAGAAAAGCATCAGGCGGAAATATTGATTTTGGATGATGGATTTCAGCATTTAAGATTGCATCGGGATTTGGATATTTTGACCATCAATGCGACGGAGCCCTTTGGACCTGGAGGCCTGATTCCTGCCGGAACTCTACGAGAGCCGATTGAGCATTTAAAAAGAGCTGATCTTTTTATTTTAACCAAGAGTGATATCGGCGCTAAGAATGTTCACTGGATCACACAGAAAATCACGGAGATCAAGCCGGGGGCCATTATTTTTGAGGCGATTCATCGGCCACTTTATTTTTGGGAACCTGTTCAGGACCGTGCGGTTTCTTTTTCTGATTTCAAAGCCAAAAAAGTGGCGGCGCTTTCGGGTCTGGCCGATCCCCATTCTTTTGAAACTTGTTTAGAGGGTTTGGGTTTGGAGGTTGTGTTTGCGGGCCGCTTTGATGATCACCACGAGTATTCTCGCGCAGAAGTCACTGATTTTTTAAAACGCAGTGAGGCGGTGGGAGCTTTGGATATTGTAACAACTCGCAAGGATTTTGAACGATTGGAATCTTTTTTTAAAAATGGTTTACCCCAGACTTGGAAGCATTTTCGGTTTTGGGTGCTTGAAATTGAATTTTGTCTGAGTGATGAAGAAGATCTCCTTCGAAGATGCGCTAATTCTTAGCGCCATCCGCACCGCGCGATTTTTTGTCCAATTTCTGCCGCTACGAACCAGTCTCGGATTTGGGGCGTTTGTTGGCGAGCTTGCCTACTTTTTTTCAAAACGAAAACCAGTAATGCGGCGTAACTTAAGAGCTGTTTTTGCCGCGGAAAAATCTCCCCAAGAGCTGAACTTTATTGCCCGCGAATCTTTTCGAAATCTTGGTCGTATGGCCATAGAGCTTTTAAGAGCTCCAGAGCTTGGTCGTTCTTATGTGGAAAAGCATGTTCAGTTTCTAGGTCGTCCGAAAATAGAAGAAGCGCTGGCCAAGGGGAATGGGGCCCTTTTTTTGACGGCTCATTTTGGCAACTGGGAGATGCTCAGTCTTATTTCAGGGCTGATCGGATTTCCAGTGACGGCACTTGCCCGTGAGCAAAAACATCCCCGCTCCAACGCCTATCTCAATGACTTGAGGCGATCCACGGGAAATCAAGTCATATACAAGGGAATGCCTATTCGCGAAATTCTTCGTGCGCTGAAGCAAGGTCGAATTGTGGGGATCTTGAGCGATCAAGACGGGGGGAAGACAGGCGCTTTCGTCCGATTTTTTAACCGACTGTCTTCTTATCCTAAAGGGGTGGCTTCTTTTGCTCTTCGAACGGGCGCGCCGATATTGCCAGCCTTTATTTTTCGTGATCAAGTTTTGAATCACCGAATTGAGATCGAGGGACCCTTGAAAGTGCCGGATGAGAATCTTTCGGAGGATGAGAGGGAAAAGCAGATTCTTGAGCAATTTGCTTCTCTCTTGGAAACAAAGATCAGAAAAGACCCTACGCAGTGGCTGTGGGCGCATCGTCGCTGGAAATCAACACCGGACCGTTTCATTTTGATTTTGAGCGATGGAAAGGCCGGGCACCGCAATCAGTCTTTGGCGTTATTTGATGCGATTGAGCGTGAGCGTCTGGCAACAAACAATCTTCCAGGCACTACACACTTAAAAACGATCGAAGTAAAATTTAAGAACGATTTTTCAAGAAAAATACATGCGCTGCTTTATCGGATTTTTTGTGGGCGGCTTCCTTTTGAACGGCTTTGGGCAAAATATTTTTTAACCCCGGACAGCTATCGTGAGATAATGTCCACTTATGCGGATGTTGTCATTTCGACCGGATCGTCAATGGCAGGTCTTAACCTGTGGGCGGGTAAGGAAAACGCGGCTCGATCGGTAGTAGTGATGGATCCGGGTTTTGGAGTGGGACGTTTTTTTGCGGTGATCGCACCTTTTCATGATCGCCTAAAAAAAGGTCCTTCTATTTTTCAGGTGGCTGGAGCCTTGACGCGCACCACCCAAGAGAGGTTGGATGGTCAGGCCCAAGAGCTGAGGGCTTGTTTGCCGATGGACTCTAAAGCGCCTGTGCTGGGTTTGTTGCTCGGGGGAGACACCCCGAAGATTGGTTTTGAGAGACAGATGTTGGAGACTATTTTGACACAAATATCGAGTGCCTCCCAGGGAGGGCGTTACTCTCTTTTGGCGACGACTTCCCGGCGGACGCCGCTCTGGGCGGATGAAGTCATTAAGCAGAAGATGGGTTCATTGGCTGAGTGTCGTCTTTTGGTGGTAGCCAATCAAGCCAATCGCCCGGGGATTGTGGAGGGGATCTTGGGTCTTGCCGATGCAGTGATCGTATCAGGAGAGTCTATTTCGATGGTTTCGGAAGCGGTGGCCTCCAGAAAAAAAGTGTGGGTGATAGAGCCTTATGACCGTACAAAGCTTAAACCCAAACAGGAACGATTTTTAAATCAAATGCAAGCGGATGGTTTTCTTGCGAGAGTCTCGCCGGAGCGCTTAAGAGATGTTTTGGCTTCCCCCCAAAATTTATTCCATGGCAAGTCTGATTTGATAAAACCCGCTTTGTCTGGCGAAAATGCCCTGCAAGAAGCGGTACGGATGATTTGCCGGTGAATATTCTTCAGGTTTTGCCCGAACTGCAATCGGGAGGGGTGGAGCGGGGGACGGTAGATCTCGCACGTTTTTTACAAAAAAATGGTCATCGTGCCGTCGTTGTTTCCGCGGGAGGGGCTCTGGTGGGAGATCTTACTTCGATGGGGATTTCGCACCATGCGCTACCTGTTCACCGCAAATCTTTGTTTTCTATTTTTTACTCCATTCGCGAACTTTCAAAAATAGTAATCGCAGAAAAAATTGATGTCATCCACGCCCGGAGCCGTGTGCCGGCCCTGATTGCTTTTTTTGTCAGTCGCCGGACCAACACTCCCTTCATTACGACTTGTCACGGATTTTATAGTAATCATTTGCTTAGCCGTGTCATGGGATGGGGAAAGCGGGTGATTGTTGCTAGCCACATCATCGGCAAGAGGATGCGAGATGATTTTGGAGTGCCACATTCCAAAATCCGCTTCATTCCTCGCGGAGTCAATCTGGATGAGTTTAAATATGCCGAAAGATCAACCGAGGCTTTTACGCAAAATATTGTGATTGGGTTGGTAGGTCGTCTGACACCCATCAAAGGGCACCCACTGTTTTTGAAGGCTATGGCCCGCGTGACACGCGTATACCCCAATATTAAAATTCAGATCATCGGTGATGCGCCCAAGCCCCAGTACAAAGAAGAGCTGACTTCTTTGGTAAAGCGTTTGGGGCTTGAAGCTTCTGTGGAGTTTTTGGGGACTCGTTATGACATTCCTGAGCTTCTTTCGCGCATGACAATCTTGGTGGCGCCTTCCATCGGGGAAGAAGCTTTTGGGAGGGTGGTGATTGAGGCGGGGGCTGCGGGTGTGCCGGTGGTAACGACGCGGATGGGTGGGCTTGTCGATATTTTGGAGCATGAGAAAGATGGTCTCTTGGTTCCACCGGATGATCCTCGAATCCTGGCGGATGCCATTCTTCGGTTTTTAAAAAATCCTGATTTTGCGCGTCAGTGCGCCCGGTCTTTAAAAGTGCGCGTCGAGAAAGAATTTCATTTAGAACTTATGTTTCAAAAAACGCTTAAAGTTTATGAGGAGGCCGTTCAGGCTAAAAAAATATTGGTGATCAAGCTGAGTGCAGTAGGGGATGTGATTTTGAGCCTGCCTTCGCTTAAAGCACTCAAAGATCGTTATCCTGGATCCCATCTCTCGGTTTTGGTGGGACGCAAGTCTCGAGCCATCATCCGCAATTGTCCTTCGGTCGACGACACGCTGGTCTGTGATTTGGGGGAAGGATTTCATTTAAAGCGCTGGTGGAGAATGTCCCGTCTATTGGCGGATGAAGGTTTTGATTTAGTGGTGGATCTTCAGAATAATCGAACCAGCCACTTGCTAGCTTTTTTCTCAGGAGCCAGACTTCGCGTGGGTCATGGCAATCGCCAATGGTCCTTTTTGCTGAATCGAAGAACCGTGGATGCTCCCGCAGGTCTTGGAGCGCTAGAGCACCAGTTTCAAGTGTTAAAACTGGCTGGGGTGGAGCAGATGAATAAAAGCTTGGATCTTTGGACCAGCGAATCCGAGGAGAGGCAGGTGCGTCATTTTTTAGAGTCTCAGTGGCTCTCGCCCAGTCAGACTTTAGTAGGAATCAACCCAGGCTCTTCTCCTCGGTGGCCCACCAAGCAGTGGCCCGTAGAAAATTTTGCAAGGCTTTGTGATGAATTGGCCAAACGCAATATCCGTGTGGTCATCACCGGTTCCGGCGAAGATCAGGCTCTGGCGGAAGAGCTTGTGGCGTTAACACGCAATAAACCCATCAATGCTGTGGGAAAGACAACCATCACGGAGCTTGCCGCCCTGGTGCGCCGCTGCAAAGTGTTTATCAGCTCCGATTCAGCCCCGATGCATATTGCCTCTAGCGTCGGAGTCCCTTTGGTTGCTATTTTTGGCCCTACAGATCCCAAGCGTCATTTGGTGCCGCCTGCCAACTATCAAGTTTTTTGGAAAGAGCTTCCTTGCAGTCCTTGTTATCTTCGGAGCTGTCCTATCGGTCATCCCTGTATGAAAAAAATTACCGTCAGTGAAATTTTGGAGGCCACACTTTTTTTTGCCAATGAAAAAAAGGAAGTGAGCGTTGGGTAGAAAAAGAAATTATTTTCCGTGGATGGTTGCGCTGGGTCTAGCGCTGCTAGCCCCTTCTTTGATCAAGCCTTTATATGAGCCACCGATCCTGATGTATCATCGGATAGGGGATCCCACCACGGAGTCGGGCGCGGGGCTTTTTGTGACTCCTGAGACCTTTGAAAGGCAGATGGAATTTTTGAAGGCGCATTCTTATCAGGTGTGGTCGCTTTCGCGTTTGATTCAAGCGATTAAAAATTCTGAAAACATCCCGATGAATGTGGTGGTGATTACCTTTGATGACGGTTATCTGGATAATTTCAAAAACGCTTTCCCCATTTTAAAGAAAATGGATTTCCCCGCGACTATTTTTATGATTACCGACAACATTGGAAAGCCTGATTGGTTGTCGGAGGAGGACTTAAAAATCCTGGAAGCCTCCGGCATTGAGATTGGCAGTCACACCGCACATCATGAATTTTTGCCCCAAGGGGCCCCGGAGAATCTGAGCCATGAGATTGTGGATTCTAAAAAAACGCTGGAGGAGATTTTGGGGCATCCGGTGACTCTCTTTAGTTACCCGGCTGGGGGCGTGACGGACGCGATCCGGGATCTGGTTCGGGAGGCCGGTTATGAGGGAGCCGTGACAACCAATTATGGGAAGGGGCGGCTGGATCCTTATATGTTAAGACGGATCAAGGTCAGCGACGCTCATGGAAGCTTATTTAATTTTTGGGTCAAGACGACGGGTTTTTATCGTCTCGGTAAAAAGAAAATAGATACCGCTTCTTATGGCGCCCACTAAAATCCTTTTGTTTCAACAGCATTGGCTGGGGGATGTGCTTTTTGCCACGCCAGCGATTCGCGCGATCCGAAAAAAATATCCCCAAGCTTTCATCGCTTGCTTAGCGGCCCCACGAGTGGAGGCAGTTTTAAAAAATAATCCTTATATCAACGAAGTGATTGTGTGTCGTGACCGACTGTCTGTGTTGTCACTTGATTTTTGGAGGATGGTTGTAAGGCTCCGTAAAGAAAAATTTAATCGGGCAGTTTTTTTCCATGGCTCTAAGACGCGCCACTGGCTTGCCTCTTTGGCTGGGATTGGCGAGTATTGGGAATGTACAGCCCAGAAGGAAGAGCATCGGATTGATTCCTTTTTGCGCGGGGTTGAAAAGTTTGGGGTTGGGGCGGATGGGAAGTGGATGGATTTTTGGCCGGCGGGGGAGGCTAGAGCCGGTCTTGATCAGCTTTTGAAAGAGCAAGGCATTGCGCCGGGGGAGTCTTATGCGGTGGTTCACCCGGGAGGCAACTGGGCGCTGAAGCGTTGGCCTGCGGAGTATTTTTCTCAGTGGATTTATTATTTTCGGGAGAAGTATCCGTGGAAAGTCATTGTTTGCGGGACAGAGGGCGAGAAGTCTCTGGCCGAAAAAATAGTTTCCGATTGCTCTGGAAGCGGGGTTGTCTCGCTTTGTGGGAAAACTTCTCTGGATCAGCTGGCTCTACTTTTAAAAGAAGCCAAGCTTCTTCTGTCTAATGATTCCGGCCCGATTCATTTAGCGGCTTCCCAAGAAACGCCGATCCTGGGCCTTTATGGGCCGACTTCTTCGAGGATAACGGGCCCGATTTCAAAAGGAAAATTAAAGATTCTTCAGAAAGATGTGGGTTGCCAAGTGCCTTGTTATTTTCAAAGCTGTCATGACCACGCGTGTATGGAGTGGCTGACGCCTCAAGAAGTTTTTTATCAGACTCAGCAGTTTTTGGAGGCTCCTTGAGACTTCGAAAACGCCTCCCGATCCAAAAAATTTTGGTGGTGACGCTCTCCAACCTAGGAGACGCGGTGTTGACGCTTCCCGTTTTTTCTTTGCTCAAAGAAACATATCCGAAGGCTCAGTTGGATGTGGTGGTGGGATCTGCTTCGGCCATGGTTTTCCAGGGGGACGAGCGGATTCAAAAAATTTTAATTTACGATAAAAAAATTTCTTTTCAGGAGAAGTTAAAATTTTTAGGAGCAATTCGCGGGGAAAAATACGATCTGATCATTGATCTGCGACGTTCTTTTTTTGGTCTTTTGGGAGGGGCACGCTATCACAATTCTTACTTTACGCCTTTGCCGGGATCCCGATCTCACCGGGTGCTTAGACATTTATACGCATTGCGGGGAATTTTACCGCTACATCATGCGAAGTCTTTTTTGCTTGGGCAAAATCTTTTGGAGGCGTCGTCTTTGTATTCCTTTGTCCGAGAAGTCGACGAGGCCGGACGACGGCTGGTGGTGGTGGCGCCGGGCTCCAAGAGCGATCTTAAGAAATGGCCGATCGAATACTATGCACAACTTCTGGACCGGCTGACACTCGAGGAGCGGTGTCAGATTGTCTTGGTGGGAGCCCCCGCTGAGCTTGAGGATGCTCAAAAACTCCTGGGGCTCATGCGTTCAAAACCCGAAAATCTTGTGGGGAAGACTTCTTGGACTGAGCTGGTGGCTCTGATGAAACGAGCCGATCTTGTGATCACCAATGACAGCGCACCTCTGCACATTGCGGATTCGCTTCGACGCCCGGTGCTGGCGATTTTTGGACCGACGGACCCTCGCAAATATGGCCCGCGTTACCGGCACAGTGTGGTGGCCTCTCGTTTGCTGTTCTGCTCGCCCTGCGAAAAAGCCCAGTGCCGCTATCAGCACGAATGCATGACAGAGCTTGGGGTCGAAGAGGTTTATGCCAAAGCCAAAAATATTTTAAATGATGCGATTGATATCAGAAACATCAAGATTTTGGTGGTGCGTCTGGACCGGATTGGCGATGTGACTTTGTCATTGCCGGCGATTCAGGCGATCCGAGATCGTTTTCCCAACGCTTCCATTTCAGTTGTGACGCGTCCGGCGACGGCGGCGCTGGTGGAGGGGCATCCGGCGGTCGATAACGTCTTGCCTTATAGATACGAAAGGAAGGGAAGGCATTCTGGGGTCTTGGGTAGCTTCCGATTTATTTACGAAGTGATCCGGCAAAAGTTTGATGTGGTTTTTATTTTAAATCCAAGTCTGCGTTCTTATTTAGTTCCATTTTTTGCGGGGATCCCATATCGCGTTGGTTTTAAGACTAAATACCCAGGGCTTTTAACGCACGCCATCGAGGACCGGCGTCACGAAGGAGCACGCCATGAGGCTGAGTATACGCTGGATGTAGTTCGTGCTTTTGGGGTGGATGCTGACCGAGCGGATTCTTATGAAGGGACGCTGGGGCATTTTCGAGTTCAAAAGGACCCGGCAAAATCCAAAAAGATCATTGCATTGCATGCCGGCGCTAGCTGTCCCTCCAAACGCTGGCCGGTAGAAAATTTTGCGGCCCTTGGACAAAAAATATTAGCCGCGGATCCTGAGGTGACTCTGGCCGTGATTGGTGGCAAGGAAGAAAAAGAGATGGGGCAGAGGCTGACAGGTTTGCTTGGGTCCCGGGCGCAGGATTTGACGGATCAATTTTCTCTAAAAGAGCTAGCCGGTTTCCTAAGTCAGTGTGAACTGCTCATCTCCAACGACTCCGGCCCGGTGCATGTGGCTGCTGCTGTGGGAACCCGAACGCTGACAATTTTTGGAAGAAGCCTCCCCGGTCTTGGCATCACCCGCTGGAGAGCCCTAGGCCGCGGCCACACCGTCCTCCAAAAAGACGTCGGCTGTGCC